>JBMSQQ010000123.1:0-7747 GCA_049423385.1 Silvanigrellaceae bacterium
CCAGACCCTCGCCTTGTAAGGGCGACGCTCTAACCAACTGAGCTAAGCACCCTGGAGATGGTCAGTGACCTAGCCCTGAACCAACGCCGAGTCAAGCCTCTTCCAAAGTTTCAGGATGGGCGTTTGGATTTCTCACGAACACCCAGAAAAGACCAAAAAATGTTGCGAGAAGCAGCACTCCCTCCCAACCCTGAAGTTGGAAAACCGATTGGCTTTCCACCAGCGCGAGGGAAAAAGCCAACGCTTTCATAAACCAACAGGCCATGACGACCCACCTGCAACTCATGAAGCGACTTCCCTTTTCCATGAAAAATCGAGCGCTGGGTTTCGACTTGAAGCGCATCCGATAATCGCGAAATTTTGCATGCCAGAAGCGGGCAAACAAAAGCGTGACCAGGATTTTGCCGGACACCAGAAACACCATTGATTGCAGCATGGATTGGCGGGCAACCGATGCGTAAAGGACCACGAACAACAGAAAAACCGCCGTTTCCGCCAATCCTGCCGCCTGGGCAGCCTCGGTCAGCTGCAAACACAGCAGTGAAAGAGCAACGCTGAGAAAAAGCATCAATCCGATTGCAACAAAAAACACAGCCGTGAATTTGGTCGGCTTGTGGGCGTTGGCAAGCAGCACTTCGAGGAAAGTCACTTCCAATAAACACATCAGTGAAATTGCGCAGACCAGCGCAGGAATTGCGAAAAAGACGAAAGCGCGAGCTCTCATCAATCGTTCAAAAATCAAGCGCAATGAGTTCACAGAATCCTCCGGCGCAAGGTGCATCAACAACCCTTCATCACATTCAAACGCTCATCAATCTTCCAAGATGATGCTCACCTCGCGCCAACGCCTCGCACAAGCGATCCCAGGAACCGCGCTTGAGAACCTCCTGCACTGAAAATCGAACTCCATCGACTTGATGTTTGGCCTTCCATCGATATTCGCCTTTCGTTCTCAGTGACCCGTCCGATGTTGTTGAAACCAGCGGCTGCTGAGAGACAATACAGAGTCCAAGGCAACGATCATCCACGAGCGACAAGAACATTTCCAACCAATCGTTTTTGGGAGAATGAATACCTGTTGGTGCAAGCGGGGAACCGTTGAGTGCAAGGACCAACAGTTTTTCATCACCAGACTGCAATCTGTCGAGGTAATCCGAAAGAGCTTCAAGGTGCGCATCCTTGCAAAGAAACTCAATTGAGCTGCGCATCACGATTGCAAATCCCTGGTTCTCGGCCAATGAAGAGAGTTCAACCAAGCGAGCCCACCAGCGCATCGACTTGCGCTGTAACGGTGAAAGACAGGCCGGATCAACTTCATCAACCCAAGATCCCGGCTGACCAGGAGAAAATGACTTCGCCGCGGCAAGCCACATCCAAGCCAACAATGCATTCAAAAAATCGCCACTCGATTTGACCTCAAGGTAAGGCGACAATCTCACAGTTCCGGAATCGGGTGCCATTGCGCTTGTCACCTGGAACTCATGTGCAAGTTCCAGCACGCCACCCAAACGCATCTTTCGGCCCATCAAGCAGGGGCAGGGCCTTGCAATTCCGGGAGTCGCAAACCCAGGGTCGGCGATCAGGGCCCAACCAGGACAGACAGGTCCGGTGTCAGGTTTTTGGCAAGGAAACCGGTCTGGTGTCAAAAATCCCCAAACTCCACCAGCAACGTCCCGCACAGACGAATTTATGGGGAAATTCTCGGACAAACTGGACAATGCAGCGGCCGTCGCCGACCTCCATCGCTCAGACATTTTCAAGTCGACACCATACATGGGCTGCCCACCTCGGCGGTGAATTGACAGAAATGCACTCCGGGCTTTTGTCTGCCATTGAGGGACTTGTTATCGTTTAAATGAACACCTTCCAAGGGGCGGATGGCTGACAGCGGGCTCAAGCGCTCAAATGTTGGACCGACTTCTCCGATAGAACCGGAAGAAAGTGTTGGGGGTTTAGCAATATGTTGAACAAGGACACCACTCAAAACACTCAACCGAACCGTGAAAACGGCTCTCGCGTTGTGTTTAAGTCGTTGTCTATAATGGCTTCTTTGTTCCTTGCGGGAACATCTGCCGCGGAACCGGCATCCCAGCACCCAGCCAATGGCAATGGCAATGGTGCAGGCCTGCCCAAGTCCAAAGTGATCACTGGCGCTGTCCCGGTAGCGAACTCCGAATCAGCTCAGAATGACAAGACTGAAACCAAAAACTCGGAAATGGAAGCTTCTGCAGTTCAACCCTCAGCCTCTGCACCAACAAAAGCACCGACCAACATTCCCGTGAATACCACAAGTGAAAGTAACAACTCGACTAAATCGGTCGTCCAGGTGCCCGTTGCTGCCGGCCCAGACAAGCCGATTGGTCATAGCCTCAAAACACCCGAGGCTCAGAAGCGAATCGAAATGATGATGGCGAATGCCCATCAAGACGGAAAAATTGGGCAATTGGTTGCGGCACCTGCTCCAGTCAAAGGCACAGCGCCGCTTGTGAACGGCAAATATGGGTTCAGCGCGAATGGCACGTTTCAAGGCGTACCGAAGGCCTTGGTCAGCCTTGGCAGCAATACACCCGCGTACGCACTCGTTGTGGAAAAGCTTCATCACAGAATGTCCCTTTTCCGCCTCAATGAAGGTGGAAAATATGAAATGTTGAAGACATATCGAGCCATCAGTGGTCGTGATCCCGGCGACAAGGTTTCGCGCGGTGACTTGCGCACTCCTGAAGGAATTTACTTCATCACAGGCAGGCTCAGTGATGACAGCCTGCCGCCGAAATACGGCCGCATGGCCTTCACGCTCGACTACCCGAACATCTACGACAAGCGTCAACGCAAATCCGGCTACGGAATCTGGATTCACTCGACGGATGACCCGAACCGACTGCAAAAACCCTTCGACACCGAAGGTTGTGTTGTTTTGAGCAATGAAGACATCACCGATCTTGAAAAATACATCACATTCTTCGAAGTCCCCGTGGTCATCACAAAAGAGATGACTTCCGTGAATGAAGATGAACTTGTTCCGACGCGCAAAAAGGCCCTGGAAATGGTGGATGCCTGGAAAAAATCCTGGGAGTCATCGAGTTTCGAGAGTTACATGTCCTACTACTCGAAAAACTTCCGGTCGCTCGGCAAGAACAAAGACCAATGGGAAAATTTCAAGGCGCGTTTGAGCACCGAGCGCGGTACAGATATTCACGTCACAATCAGTGAACCCAAAATAGTGGCGTTCGAAGATCAGCTTCTCGTGGTCTTCCTTCAAGATTATCAATCGAAGCAACACTCAGACTTTGGTCGAAAGTTTCTCTATCTCCAGTGGGAAGGAGATAGATACAGAATCATTGCTGAAAAGTGGTACAAGGCTCCGCGTTCGGAAACAGCACTGAGAGCCTTGAAAACACAAAACAATCAGCTTTGATTCAAGCGCGGCACAAGGGAGGTGCGGCCGACATGGTGTCTACAGGTCCGAAAAATTCACGAAACAAAAGACTGCACATTGTGTTTTTCACGGACGCATCCAAAACCAAGTCAACTTCGATCAGCGTTCGAAATCTCTCAATTCTGGCGGGCGTGACGTTCACTTTTTTCTCGGCCGCCGGCGCTTCCATTTACCTCTACAAACAAAACAAATCGACAATCCACGCAAAAGATGAATACATTCGCGAGTTGAAATCGGCCATCACTTCTTACGCTGTGACCAACGAGAAAAATCAGCTGGCAATGGCCAACGAATCTGCACCGGAAACCGACCTGACCCGTCGCATCGCAAAAGAAATCCAATTTCCCGCAGCACCCGACAAGAAAGTTGCTGCAGCAGGATCAGATGACACATTGGCAAGTCTGCAAATGAGTTTGTCGAGCCTCAGTTCCGTGAGTGCAAACCTGGCGCGAAACGACAAGTCTCAGCCGCAAGAAGCCGGCAACACGGAAACCAAGGTTGCAACAGCCGATGCAGTCAGGCCGGCTCAACTCAAAGGTAGTCAGGACCATGCCGGTTCAACGGCCGATGACGCGAGCGCCGCACCTGCAAGTTCAGCAGTCAAGCCACAGAATCTCAGCGGAATTCAAGTTGAACAAGGGCATGCCTCCGAGGTCAATGGACAAACCACAGTCCACTTTCAATTGGTCAACATTTCCAGGAACAAGAACCAGAGCTGGACGGGACGTGTTTGTGGAATCGCCGAATTGAATTCAGCAAATGCTGCCGCTCGGAATTCCGGGTCGTTCATGGCACTGCCGGGTGGTTTCAAGGTCGATTCGGCCCGATACCCCAGCAATTCATGTGCCGATGGGGAATTGGTGAGGTTTTCTCGACTCCGTCCAACAGAACTCGTTGTGCCAGTTAAACAAGACTCCATAAAACGAATTACAATCTTTTTTGTTGAATCCGGAAGCAACAGAACACTTTCGCAACCTATTGAATTATAAAGATATCTTTCCAGCTCGCCGTCTTTTTTAATCTCCGCTTATACATTTCAAACAAACAGCCGATGAAGCTTTTGAATCGAGGGCGGAGGGCCTGCTCATGAAACAAAGAAGTTTGGTAATGGCTTACGTGATGGCAACATCAAGCGTTTCCACTCTCATGGGAGGATTTGTAGCTTGTGGTGCGCAGTCCTATCGCATCTCGGTTCATGGCGAATCTGCGGATAAAGTTGATCGCCCCAACACTCAATCGAGTGGTTCCAACCTCAGTTCGGGGGCACTGGCAGGCGTTCACAGCGCTTCAGGGTGGAAAAGAAATCTACCCATTCGTTTCGTGACCAGTGATGAAATCCAATCTGCAGTCGTCAAGCAACTTCAGACAGCCATGAAGACGTGGGAACTGGCTGTCGGCAAGCCCCTGTTCGCCTACGATGGTGTTGAACAAAAGAAAGGAGCGGATTTCAGGCAGCTATATGAGCCGCTGGGCGACGGCAAAAACGGAAACTATTTCGACAACAATTGGTTCGGTGCGACCGGGAAACCCAACAGTGTTCTGGCAACAACGATTTGGGAGAATTCCCCGCAAGACACCAGTTCAATCACAAAAGCTGATATTCGGTACAACGCTGAATTTTACGTCTTTGGAAACTCGCTGGATGAATTCAGCGAGGGCAAGCGAACAATTGTGGATATGGAAAGCCTGGCAATACATGAGTTGGGGCACCTGCTTGGATTAACCCACGTCAAGGAGACCGAGGACAGGTTCAGCGTCATGAACCCCTCTTTGTTCATCGGCGAAGGAATGATCACAAGACGTCTCAGCAAGGGAGACATCGCGCGGATTCGTTCAATTTATGGAGTTGGAGATCCAACTTTGGCTCAAAGTCTTGAGAAAGCGGATGACTCGGCAGATGGAGCCGAAAGTGCAGACCAGACGAGAATGTAAAGAGGATCATGACACTAAGGTACACCACGCCTGTGCTGCATCAGCCAGGCGTGGTGTATCAGTTCATTCCTGAAGTCGGGCGGCAAGGTCTTGCGCGTGATTTCGGAAACTTCATGCCTGGACTGCAATTCAGTGCTCAACCTGAATGACCTCAAGTTGTTTGAAAAAAACAGCGTTCCCTGATCCGAAACATGCTCCATGCACCTTTCCACCAACCACTCATGATCACGCTGCACATCAAACTCTTCCTTCATCTTTTTTGAGTTTGAAAAAGAGGGAGGGTCGAGAAAAATCAAATCGAATTTTTCACTTGAGGGAAGATTGCCAATCCAGTCGATAACGTTGGCACGCACCAACGGATGTTGATGTTCAACAAAACCATTCAATTCAAGATTGGCAGCTGCCCAATCCAGATAGGTCGAGCTCATGTCCACTGAAACGACCTGACGCGCGCCACCATAAATGGCATGCACACTCACCGAACCGGTGTAACAAAAAAGATTCAAGACCCGCTTTTGAGAAGAATTGCTGCGCACCCATTTGCGCGACTCCCGGTGATCGAGAAACAATCCAGTGTCAAGGTAGTCCGACATGTTGACAATAAACCGGGCAGGACCTTCAGTGACCAGGTGGGTCACCGAGTGGTTCCCAACCTTTTCGTACTGGGCCAACCCCTTTTGCCTTGCTCGTTCCTTGATGAATATATCGCTGGGCTTCACGGCAAAGACACTTTGGATTCCCTCCATCACATCCTTGAAATGCAGATCATCCCGCTCTTGAAAAAGCTTGTTGAAATATCGATAGACAGCAAATTTTCCGTTATAAAAATCAACGGAAACTGCATACTCGGGAATATCCCTGTCATAAATCCTGTACGCATCACAAGGAAACCGCTTCGCCCATGGCTCCAAGGTCCTGAGATTCTTTTTGAGGCGATTCACGAATGAATTCATTTTTGCTCACGCAGGCCAGATGACCATCGGCCTTAAAAGCGGGCCGAGGAATACTCTTCAAACAAAGACCAACAACGGTTGTCGCGGCTGTAGAATGCCAGCATGACTCGTTCTGATTCCCAAGTCTTATACGTTGCAGAGCGAAATGTATAATACCTCAAATACAATCCGGAGCTCTTTCCTGCCACCATGTTGTCGGGTGTTGGCATGAAGTCATCAAGATAATAACATTCGCCGGCATCCATCCTCATGAAGGGCAAAATCACCGAAACGCCCAGATCCTTGCGTTTCTCCGGCATCGTGGCGCATCCCGCAAAAATCAAACCAACAACCAAGCCCATTGCCATCAACCACCCGCGATGGTTGATCCGTGTTGCAGGCTTTGGCGTCCCAGTTGAGTTGTCGAAAATCGCTGCCATAATGTTCCTAGACACGGTCCAGTCCCTCCGGATCCATGTTGTGGATTTCGGAAAAGACCGGTCAAGCCTGAATGCGGCACAGGAACAAATTTCAACGTGGAACTGAATTATGACGCTCGCCAGGAAATTTTGTGCAGCCCTCAAGAGCCATTTGAAGCCATGGAAACGCAATTCTGCGATTGGTTTTCTGACTGCAATTGTCATCTTGGGTTGCACTTCCACAAAGCAAACCAGCGCTTCGCGCGACCCCTCTCAAAAAGACGAAATTCGAAATCTGGTTCAGGCGTCACGACTGATTGAGTGCAGATTGAGCCCGGCAGAATGGTCCATACCTGGTGACGTTGGCCAGGCGCAGCTCATCAAGCCAGACGGACGATGGGCTCTTATCTATGAAGCTCTTCTGAGGTCGGGCCCCAGAACAGTTTATCAGCCTCTGCAAGCCAATTTTTCGTTCAATGGCGACGGTGTGGCCATGGGTCTGAAGGGTGCCCCCAAGATGAGTGACCTCAAGACTTTCGAGGATGCTTCTCGCAACCGCTGGTATGTCAGTCGCGTGAAAAGAGGAGAATCGGAGCTCTTCAGTGCTCTGGTCGAAGTGATCGTCGACGGTAAAAACAACCGGACGGTGTTGCCACTGCCCGAAGGTGAATCGGTTCAACAAGTCTGGCCAAGTCTCCCGGCCGTTTCCGGTTTTGCCAACATTGTGGTGAGAAGCACATCTTCAAATGACTCGGGCACTGCCCAGGAGGATGACAGCATCTATCGATGGTATCAGGTGGGGCTGACGGAAAATTCCGCGAAGCTCATCACGATCTACAAATCCAGGGGTGAAAGCATTCAGCCGGCAGCTTTTGTTTCCATGGAACGAACCACGGAGCCCGTTGCGGTGACCATTGTTCAGCCTCGACTGGAGTCAGCAGACATCGAAGCCAAGGCTGGAGACGGAATTTTCAAGGTTGCACTCAAGCGCATCTTCAACAGGGCCACCCAGGAGCGTATTATTTTTG
>JBMSQQ010000124.1:0-7688 GCA_049423385.1 Silvanigrellaceae bacterium
GGACACTTCCACAGCTGGTCCTTCACGTATACAACCCTGGAAGGAACTGCCAACAACGCCTTCTATGGCGCTTTGGACGAGGATCTTTTTTCGACTGTTTTTGAAATCGACCTCGCCGACCAGAACCTCGATATCGCTATGGAATGCGAAGGAGCAGATCTTTCGAGAATCCGTTCCCCGAAGGATGCCGGCTATGAAGATCTCCTGATTGGCAGCTGGATGATGGCGGACCCTGCCAGCTCCTTCCTGCCAAACCTCGCCACCGTGCAGTCGCTGTGGATGAAGTTGATTCGTCAACACGAACGCGTCACGCGTGGCCAAACCCAGGAAGAATTCGTTTCCCAGCTGAAACCTGTGACCGGCTATACAAGCTGGTACCACCGCTACAACAACATCAACGAAGAAAACCTGAATTCCGATCTGGAGGGCATCACACCCGCATCGGGCTACGGCATTTTTCAGGTTGATGACGGCTACCAGGCAGCCGTCGGAGACTGGCTGAAGCCGTCGGCGGGTTTTCCAAACGGACTCAAATCACTTTTCGAAAAAGCAAAGGCAAAAGGTCTTGAACGCGGAATCTGGTGTGCACCGTTTATCGCACTTGAGCATTCGAACATTGTCAAATTGCATCCCGAGTGGGTTCTCAAAGACAAAACCGGCCAGCCTGTGGTCTGTGGAAATCATCCACTGTGGGGAGGTCTGTTTTTTGCCCTGGATTCTGAAAATACGGAGCTCCGGGCGCATCTGAGCGAAGTGTTCAGGACTTATTTCCAGGAATGGGGTTGCAGCTTCCTGAAGGCCGATTTTCTTTACGCCACTGCGCGGATTCCTGCAGGAACCCTGACACGTTCCCAGCGAGCTGCACGTGCCCACCAATTCCTTTACGACGAATGTCGCAAACATGGAGCAAAACTTCTGTCGTGCGGGGCAACATTGAGTTCAGCTTATGGTCGCTGCCATTATTCGCGCATCGGAGCCGATGTCTGTGAAACCTGGGAAAACAATGAAATGGGCGCAGCAACCAGCCGGGAGAAAGTTTCCACCCGTGGAACATTGGTCAACACGATGACCCGTGCAGGTTTGGACGGCGTGTGTTTTGGCAACGATCCGGACGTGGTGATTCTGCGTGAGCAACAGCAACAGCTCTCACGGAGCGAGCGACATCTGCTGGCCACCGTCAATGCACAATTGGGTCGGCTCGTTTTTTGTTCAGACCCTTTGCAAGGTTTTGATGACTGGCAAAATGCTGAATTGGCAGGAATCCGCAAACACATGGCTGAACGTCGTAAAGTTGAAGTCTCCGCCATCTGTGGTCGCACCGGGCCAGAAGGCATGACCTACCAGATAGTTCTGCGTGGACAGAGCAATACAGAAGGAACTCAAATTGTCGTGAACCTGAATGACTCGACAGTCACTGGACTGTCCCCGCGGACGTTTGAACAAAGACAGCTGGTCACCCATTGAGGTTGGACCAGCTGGACGTTGCTGCGCTGCGCGTAAATTGAATATCAGGCACTCTTCTTTTGCAGCACATCAATCAGTTGATTGAGCTGCTCCGCAACATCCCGAAAATCGTCATTGGGTCGAAGAGTGATTCGGGCAGAAGTATTGCCCTCACAGATATCCTTGCAAACATTCTTGATCTTGAACAAAGGACCGGCCACGCGGTGAGAATACACCAAGCCGATGACGGCGACGGAGACAAGAAACAACAGACTGTATCCACTCAAGTAAACAACTATGTTGTTGAGCTCCTGATAGAGTTCGCTTTTGACCTCATCCGGAACCGGTGACAACTTCACAAGTGTGTCGTAATTTTCCCTGACATGCCTGTAGAAAATGATGCCGTAACAAAGCATGACGACAAACGACGAACCAACAAGGGCTCGGATGTATCGACCTTGGAACCGAGAATTCAACCACAAATTCCTGAGCTTTCGACGCCTGCTGGACATTGCTCCCCGTTTCCCTTCCTCTACAAAAGCAACAATCTTTCCGAAACTTCACTTGTTCGTTTTGGTTCCACCATTTTCAGTTGTGCTGCCAGGGTCTTCTATTTCATCGAGAGTGTAATCTGCATCCGGATCAGCAGTCGGAAGCACCGCAGGGGTGGCTCCGTCTGCTGATCCTGAACTCGTGACAGAGCCGGCAGTGGGTGAAGCTCCGTTTGAATCCACTGCAGAGCCACTGGCTTGCTGTGGAAACATGCCGGACTCCAAAGCATCGATTTCCGCTTTTATCCTTTGAAGCTCGGTCTCCAACAATGACAAGCTGCCACTGATTTTGATTCGCGCACTCCGGTTGTCGCCGCTTTCAGCGAGCATCTGCCTGCCGGACTCGATAAGAGTGTTGAGTCGATCGACTTCCTTTTGTTTCTTCCCGATTGCTTCTTTCAACTCCCGGGCCTTGGACTCGTCAACAACGACCGAGCCGGGACTTTCTGGATTGCTCAGCTGGATGGGTTCAAAATTGAGTTTCTGCGTGCGCTCGCGCTCAAAGGACTTCGGAAGTTTTTTCTTCCTGGATCCAGTCCCTGTTTTATCCGCAAGTTTGTCTGAAGTTTGCCAAAAAACGCCTTGCTCAAAAGCGAAGCTGGAGTTGCATGGGAACTGCAACGCCAAACCGAACAAAAAAACAAGCTGCCGCAGACTCGCATTCTTCACAGGAAAACTCTCAATAATGCTAAAACTGTTCCAACAATATACGACGAACGGCCAGCCGACGCTGCAGCTCAATTCGCCTGGTGCATTCACCTGATTCCAGATTCCGTTATTTGGTTCGAGTATTCAAACATGAAACGTCAAACAAGTGTGTCCGCCGACGCAAACCGAACACTACCCTTGTCATCAATCATCTGCATGGTGACCACCGGATTGGCACCATCCCAGCGCACCCGGATTTCTCCAAATCCATCATCAAGGCAGCGCTCCATTCTCAACCGGTTTCTTTCGAATCGGGACAAACCCTCTGCCTTGTTCAAGCCACTCGATGTGAAGTCGTAGAGGGTTCGACCACTCACCAGTTGATTTTTGCTGATCTCATGCAGATGACGGTCACCCGACAAAAAAATTGTCGGCGAAGATATTCTTCCAACCAAAGTCATCAGTCGATCGTATTCTTCCGGGTAGTTTTTCCATTTCTCGAAATTATGCTCAAAAGACAAAACCTGGATGCTGGAGCCAACAATCTTCAAGTCTGCGGGCTTTTCCATTTCGGCTTCAAACCAACGCCATTGCTCATCCCCCAGAAGCTGGGGAGTGAGCTGCTTCATCGAACCGCTTTCACCCGGTCCACTCGAGGTCACACGTGCGTGCTTTGCATAAGGAGTTCTGTTGAACCGGAGGTCGAGCAGAATCAAATGAATCTTTCGACCTTGATGCTCAAAAGTGTGGGCAGAATAAACGCCATTTTCCGAAGAACCATAGTCCTGAGACCAAAAGTCCTTGAACATTTGCATGGATTCCATGCGATACGGCAACGACGAGTCCGCATTGTCGGCACCGAAATCATGATCATCCCAGGTTGCAGAAACCGAAACAGCACTTCTCAATTGTGCCATCTGCTCGAGTTTTCCCAGTTCAACATATGCTTGCCGGAGAGACTCGAGGGAGTCCCGTTGTGGGTACACGTTGTCACCCAAAAAAACCCAGTGATTATAGTGACGGGATAAAATCGCTTTCCAGAAATTCTGCGAGCGGCGGGTGGACATGCAGGAGCCGAATCCCAAAACCCACTCACTTTCGTCGGCGCGGGCGAAATTGGTGAAGACAGGGGTGCAAACAGCCAGTCCCAAAGCTTTGAGAACATTGCGGCGCGACAGTGTGTAACCCATTCACTCCCCCTTCGCAGCGGGACAATACTGGCCAATCAGCTAGCAGCCCATGGGACCGGAGTCCAGACGATATTTCAGTCCCCCACGAGTCTCAAACATGACACTTGACGCTGCATTGCTAGGCCACCGATAATAACGCACAAATACGTAACCAATCAGAACCACTGGAGCTTTCCATGACAAATACGCACAGCAACCGTTGGAAGAGCGTTTCCGCAATTGCTGCTGTCACCCTGATGGGTTCCACCCCCTCCATTCTTCTTTCAGGATGCCAGAAGCGTTCCCTGAATGAAACCGGGGTGAGATCGAAGGCGACTGAAGATTTTCAAACGGCACGCTCCATTCTGATGACAACACCGCTTGAACAACTCGACAAAGACACAGCGCTTCTCAACAAACTGGCCCAGGCCGCAGCGAAGTCAACGCCTGCAGAACGAGCCGAGCTTTCCGCAAAAGTCAAAACATTGATTGGCTCAGAGCAGGCGAAGCAGCGTGTCCTGCGTGCTGTTTTCGACAACGAGGAATGGAAAAGATATGTGACCACATGCGCCAAGGATGGACTTTCATCCGTGAACGGCTACACGGAACTTTCGCTTCTCCCGGATGAACTGCGCGACGAGATCGTGTCGACAGTCAAAGAGTTCTACTCGACTGCGAGCAAAGGCGACCACTCGTGGAAATCCACCACGGTTGCACCCAAGCGCTGTCTTGACATGATTTTAAGTTACGCCGTCAACCCATTGAAAATCATATCCACACACCCCAAGGTCAAGACCGACATCCTCGCGGCATATGACTCCTATTTGCAGGTTTTCCGTGAAATTGTTTTTCCGGACGGATCGCGAGGCAATTACAACGCCAAACAGGTTTCCGACATTGCGAAAATATTTCAAAAGTTCCTTCAGGACGAAAAATCAAAACGACCCATCACATCGCAATACACCATCTACATGGGTGGCAGTTATGCAAATGGTCGCGCCAACATCGAGAGCTCGGATGTCGACATCATCACTCTCGACATGAGCAAAAACCCAGTGCTCGCGGCGCACCAGATGTTTTCGCCGTTGTCGCTCACGGATGCCGTACGCAAGCGCGTTCGTATAGACTATCCACCAACACAAAAGGTTGATTTGAAGGTGCAGGTCGACAACCTCTTCTTCAATATGTCTTCGGGGCCAGCCTCGGAAGGACCCGACATGCAGAGCAAATTCTCGCGCTTCATGCCGGTCATGATTGCCATCCGGGCAGATGAAATAAAACTCGAAGTTTATGATGCCTTCGAAGAGAGGCCACCATCCATGAAAGCTGCGTTCAGCGAGAGCCTGCCGGAGAACTGAGAGAACGATGGCGCAAGCTTGCCATCACAAGCAGACTTGCGCCCGTCAGCATCCCGACCAGAAGAAATACAATGAACCAAGTCGATTTTTGCAAACCAAAACCATTTGACAACTGCCCGTAGGTGAATGGCAACAACACTGCTCCAGCCACGCCACTCAACACCGTGAGGTTGGCGAAATGTCTCGACCGGTGCACTGAATCAAAAAAGATTGTCAACGATCCAAGCGCGAGGCTGTACATTCCACCAATGCAGAGTCCAAGTGCAAGAACGAGGATCCGACTTGCAATCAGGGCCATTTCATTGCGTGGAAACCATCCGAGGAAAAATGCCAGAAACAGAACGAGACAGCAGCCTGAAAGAACGGACATGATCCTGGGGTACGATTTGACCCTTGGCGAGCGAAAAGTGAAGAACAAGCGCGCACCAAGCAATCCACCCCAAAAAAATGAACTTGCCACCCTTGAGGCCTCGTTGGAAAATCCAAAGAGGCTCTCCGACATCATTCCCAGACTGTTCGACAAGTTTATCTCGCTTCCCACATAGCAAAACAACACCAGACTTGCCGCAATCACAGGAAGCGGAAGGAACTTGTCCGAAATATCGTCATGAGCAGCCTGAACAGGCGGAGGCTGGCTCAAATGAGGACTGCGGAGGACGTAAGCCGACAACACGCCATAAGCCAAAACCAACACCGCTGCGGGCAATCTCCACAGCAAGGGATTCGAGACGTCTGCAAATTTCAGATACTGGCTGGTCGAAAATGGAAGCAGAACAGCGCCCGCGGTGAAACCCATGTTCAGAAGATTCAAGCCGAAGGATGGATTACCGCTGCAAAGCGCAGCTGCATTGTTGAAGATTCCATTGGTGCCAATGCCGAAGCCGATACAGGAAATTCCAACCAATCGAACAATGGTGTGAGCCGCTTCAGAAACGCCTAGCATTCTCAACAACGGCAATGTGGTCCAGTCGGCAAAATAATAAAGAACAACCCCCATTGCCAAAAACCACAAACTCCTCGCAGTCCAGGTTCTGTAATGCTCCCCACCACAACGACTGCTCGCAAACCGACTTCCCACGAACGAAGCCCCACCCTGCAGCATCATGGCCAGACCAAACGTGGCTGGAGACCAACCGAAGTCACGCAGAATCAGGTCGAGACAACTCCCGGGAAAGGCCAACAGGCCTCCGGTCAACAGGAATGCCAAAAAATGAGGAAAAAGTGTCGGGTTCATGAAATTCTCCGCCAAGGAGCTGGAGCATAACCGCGGCGGAGCTTGATGCACAAGGATACTCTGGCTATTCTCCGCTCTTCGCACCGATTCGAGGGTCAATCAAAATGAGCACCACTGAAAAATCCAACAATCCAGGTCTCCTCAAGCGACATGAAGTCGATCCGTCCCAGACGTGGGACCTTGAAAAACTGTTTGCCGATTTCGACGCCTGGCAACGGGCATTCGATTCACTCCCCTCGGAAAAGGAATTGGCCGATGAAGTGAATCGTCGCTTCAAAGGCCAACTGGAAGCGAGCGGCCCTTCGTTGATTCACGAAGCTCTGCACGCACGCAACGCCCTCACACGCAAGCTCGAGAATCTTTACGTCTATGCAGGTCTGCGCAACGCCGAAGATGTTGGCAGTGCTCGCTCAAGTGAAGCTGTTGCAAAAATTTCGCAAATGAATGCCGTGCTGATGGCCCAATGGTCATTCCTGAACCCGGAGCTGCTGACGATTAAAACTCTTCATCTTTGGCTCGACGCCGCTCCTTTGAGCGAGTTCAAGTATGAGATTTCCGAATTGATTCGCTCCCAGAAGCATGTGTTGAGCGAAAAAGAGGAGTCCATCCTCACGCAGCTTTCAACACCCTTGGGCCAGTTCTCCGATATTCACTCCAAATGGAACAACGTCGATCTGAAATTCAAAAAGGCACAGGACTCCGCTGGGCAGGAACATCTGGTGTCAAACGGTCGATTTGGACAATTGCTCGCTTCAACCGATAGAACGCTTCGTAAAAACACGTTCGAGTCGCTCTACAGCGAAATGACCAAGTCTCGTCACACAATCGCAAGCAACTTTTTCGGCCGCCTCCTGACTGGTTCCACCATTGCAAAAATCCGTGGATTCGATGGATTTCTGGAATCACAACTTTTTCCCGACGACATTCCGGTTGAAATCTACACCAGCCTCGTCGCCACCGTGCGCAAAAACCTCAAGTCGCTCCACCGCAGCATGAGCCTTCGAAAGAAGGTGCTGGGTATCGACAATGTTCATCTCTATGACCGTTATGTTTCGCTGGCAGGCGGCAAAGAAGAAACCAGGATCAGCTTCCATGACGCCTGCGAACTCATCCTCAAGAGCATCGCTCCTCTTGGCGCCGAATACGTCGAGACGGCACGCCAAGGGCTCAAGGAACAACGTTGGGTGGATTGGGCCGAAAACGATGGCAAGCGTTCGGGAGCATTCTCCTGGGGAACATTCGATTCCAACCCTGTCATGTTGCTCACCTGGACCGGCAGCCTGAA
>JBMSQQ010000125.1:0-7621 GCA_049423385.1 Silvanigrellaceae bacterium
TTTGATTCGCGGTTTTTTTGCTGATGAAGTTAGATGGTATGCAGGTATCTGTGCTGGCGTGTCCACCCTCTCCTATCCGCAGTCCGAGGTTGATGAATTCCGGTTGAAGTGGAAGAGTTTTGCCGATCGCTGGTCGCGGTTGACTCGTTCAACATTTCGCTCCGACAAGGAAACCGGGGTGGGCTCATGATTTTCCAACCCAAGATTCTGTTTGTCGATCACCTCGATTCATTTTCCGAAAATCTTGTCGCCGCCTTTCGTTCGCGCGGTTGGCATGTGGAATGCGTTGCATCTGCGCCATCTGCCAACAAAATCATTGAACATGGCAATCATGACGCACTGGTGTTGTCGCCTGGCCCAGGACTGCCGGATCAATATCCGGAGTCTCTCGCGCTGCTGACGCGTTGGCCTGCGGAGCGGCCCGTTCTGGGAGTGTGTTTGGGGCACCAAATGCTTTTGTCACGCGATGGAATGACATTGGGTCTCGTTGCGCAGCGCCCGGTTCATGGCAGGCGCGAACGTGTTGTGCCGATTGAAGCTTCGACGTGGTTGCTCGGCCATAGGTTTGAGGGACGCGCTGCGTTCTACAACTCGTGGGCTGTGGACAAGCTGCAATTCGGCACGACGGAATATTCTTGGCGTTTGGTGGCTGAATGTGGCGATTGGGCAGCTGTTGCTGAGCACAAATCCCGCCCCTGGCTGGCGGTACAGTATCATCCCGAGAGTTTTGCAAGCGAACAAGGAAGCCTTGTTTTGGATGCTTTTGTTGCGCTTTTGAACAGGCACAGGCTAGCATAGGCAGTGGTCGGGTCTTATTGAGGAGTCATGCTTTGGTTGCCCGGATTTACGCCATTTTTTTTGTTGCGCTTTTGGTTGTCGGATTCATTTATCAGGAATCCTACATGCAAATGTCGTTGTCTGAATTCTCTCAAAAAATTGATACTGACCGCCTGCCTTATGAAATTTTTTCCATGACGCCGTTGCAGGTTCAGCAATTCAAGGACGGCGAGTTGACCGGTGAATTGAGTGCGGCCGAGGGACGGCTTGTGACGACGGGTCGCTTCACGGCGCAGGGTAATGTTCGAT
Source organism: Silvanigrellaceae bacterium (assembly GCA_049423385.1). Taxonomy (GTDB): domain Bacteria; phylum Bdellovibrionota_B; class Oligoflexia; order Silvanigrellales; family Silvanigrellaceae; genus RFOM01. The sequence continues at coordinate 1,087 of JBMSQQ010000125.1, forward strand.
TGCGGACGGTTGATTCCAATGCCGATCCGGCCGATCGCATCGCCTATGTCACCAGCGAAAAACTTGTGGCGACAACCCAGAAATCGAGCGGAGCTCCACTGGATTTGTTTTCTGGTGGTGCAAAGTTCGAACGGCTCGAAATTCCAGGACCCGCAACGCTCGCGAGCCGAGGGCATGTGGCCGTGGGTCGAGCATTTTCCCTGGATGTTTCGAACATGACACTGGTGACAAAAGAGCCTGTGACTGTCACTGCGGTGGGACGTAAGATTGAAGCGCAGGGAATGGAATTTGAAATGCGGAACCGATCGTTCAAATTTGCGGGGCCTGTGCGCGGCAGTGAAATTCCTCCGGCACGCCCGGCCAAGATAATCAAGAACAAGCGCGCCGGGGAAAGAACCAAGCGAACTCGGGCCAAGGGGGGATAAAGGTGAAGTCGAAGGTGATTGGGATCTTGCGCTCCGGTTGCAGAAATTCGTTCAGCAAATCTCCACGCTTGGTTTTGTGTTTTGCAATGGCAATTGCAGGAACAGGCGTTGATCCATTTTTCATGTCTCGTGCCTTTGCCGATTTCGACGACTCTCCTGCCAGCAGTTCAACTTCGTCATCCGGCGACAGCGCACCGGCGGTTGAACTCACGCGACCCGTTCCAACCCCCACGCCTGCTGCCACAAGCAAAGAATCGAATTCACAACCGTCAAACACAGGGAAATCAACGCAAGGAAAGTCTTCCTCTGGAAGCAAAAGCGGCAGCGGAAGCAATTCCGGAAATCAAAACAACAACGAAGGATTTGATCACAACAGTTCTGCTCCGGTGAATTATTCTGCGCAGTCGTTGGAAGGATCGCTGACCCAAGGTCGAATCCTGCTCAAGGGCGACGTCCAAATCGAGCAGGCTGATGCGATCATGAAATCCGATGTGGCAGAAATTTTTTCCAGCAAAGGCTCCTCTTCGCCCCAGCGTGCTGTTGCCAAAGGTAGAGTGAGCTTGAACAAGGCCGCCACGGCCACAACCGCTGAGCTGCGTGCCGTTGCCAACGAACTTGAATATTTCATGTCCAACCGCAAGGTCATTCTCAAAGGCAAACCGAAGATTTGGCGCGGTCGAGAGCTGCTTCAAGGGGACGTGATTGAAGTGTTTCTGGACACCAACGAGATCAAGGTTCGTGGGGCTCGCGGCGTCATGGAGCCCGCTTCCACGGGCAGCTCTTCATCTGGAAATTCGAATGCATCTGGCGTACAAACCACTCCAGTAAAGAAATCCTCTCAATCGGGACGACGATGAATTCTCCTTCCACAGGCCTGTTGGAATCCAAGCACCTGATGCGCAAGTTCGATGGACGCGTGGTCGTTCAGGACGCCAGTTTTCATGTGCGCCGGGGCGAAATCGTCGGGTTGTTGGGGCCAAACGGCGCCGGTAAAACCACGAGTTTCTACATGACGGTGGGCTTGTTGGCCCCCACGTCCGGCCGGGTTGAAATCGATGGCGTCGACATCACGGATCTGCCCATCCACAAGCGGGCCCGCATGGGTATTGGCTATCTGCCACAAAATGCGAGCGTGTTTCGCAAGCTTTCAGTGGAAGACAACATCACCGCCATCATGGAAGTTTGGGGAATCCCGCGTCCTGAGCGCAAGCCGATGCTCGAGCGGCTCATTGAACAGTTTGGCATTGGCCACATCCGCAAGTCACCCGGCATTGCCCTCTCGGGTGGCGAACGCCGCAGGCTCGAGATTGCCCGGACTTTGGTGATGTCTCCTCGCTTTCTGCTTCTCGACGAACCTTTTGCGGGTATCGATCCTGTCACGGTCGACGAAATTCAAAAGCTGATCGCCCGCTTGGTCCGTGAGCAGAATCTGGGTGTGCTCATCACCGACCACAACGTCCGCGAAACGCTGGGCGTGTGTCACCGGGCCTATATTTTGGCCGGTGGCGAAATTCTGGCCGAAGGCGATCCTCAAGAGGTCGCTCGCATGGATCGGGTCAAGGAAGTTTATCTTGGTGAGAATTTCACGCTCTGATTTTTGAAAGGAAGGGCCGGAGAGAGGTCCCTCTCTTCCGCCTGTGGCGCCCCATTCCCTGGGTGAACTCCAGCCCTCTATTCACTTGTTTGGTTGTTTGGGAAACGTTTACAGGCGTGTTTACTGGCCGTCAAGTCAAGATCCGGAAAATCTTTCCAACCACCCGAAATTTCAAATATAAAAATCTGGCTCGCCGGCCACAAGTGCGCGAGCACGCCCACACAAGGGTAGCGGATACGGGCTGTTTGGATTGGTGGCCAGATCATTGAGGGGAACCCAGCCCGCCTGCTTGACCTCGTCGCAAGGGATCCGCTCGGGTTGTTCTTGCAACAGTTGGCCCTGGGATGGCGTTACAAGGTAACAAAAGCCGCGCAGCATGCCATTTGACCACTGGCGAGTGACCTCGAAAAGCTCCGAGGGCGTCCAGCCGAGTTCTTCCCGCAGCTCGCGGATTAACGCTTCTCGTGGTGTTTCGCCCGGGTCGGCCTCACCACCAAAGGTGTCCCAGGCGAAATCCAGGTAATTGCGCTGCATCAAAAAACATTCAAAATCCTCAGCCCTGCCGCGGATCAGTTGATGCTGAACTGCCAGCGGCTTTTCAAGAAATGCCTGGCGCGCAGCTGTTTCCTTAGGGCGAACGAAAAAAGAGGTCGAAAAAAATGGGGGCTGCAAAGACTTTCTGGCCGCGTCCAAACCAGAGAGAATATCGGAGTAGAGTTCGTCCTGGGGGCGGTCGAATTTTCTGTGGAAAAGTTGTTCATCGGGAACCGAAAATAGTTCCCAAGGCGACTTCTGCAAGTGAATTTCGTTCGCGTAGCGGGGGATCACATGCCAGTGCAAGTGTTCCACGACATTGCCAAATTTCACAACATTCATGTGCCGGGCCCGGGTTGCCTCGCGTACGGCCTTCTCCAGGAGATAGAGCTCCGCCTGTGTGTGGATAAAGTGTGGATATTTCAGTTGGGAGGGGTCCCTGAGGTGTCGCTTGGCGGTGACCTGGATGGCCCCAGGCCAGCGGTGGGCAAACGGCCCACGCGTCACGACCACGTTTCTCAATTCACAGAGAAAGTCCGCCTGTCCCGGGCCATGGGCAGCCAGGCGGCACAGCGGGCAGTCGGACTTGAAGTTGGGAATTACGGATTGTTCGGCGGTGTTACGGTCCGAAGAGTCCATTCTTCGTTGTCCTCGCGGTATTGGAGACGATGGGCGGCCAGGGTCATCCCGGTCTGTTCCGAGATTTCAAGCAGGAATCCACAGAGCCAAAGGTCTTTTTCCGAGACCTCCTGTGGCTTCTTTTGTTTGGGCGTAAAGTAGCGGCACATTGAACCTGCCAGCGACATGCCAATCACCGACTCATAAGGGCCTGTCATGCCCACATCGGTCAGGAATGCGGTGTTCTTGCGGGTGACGCGTTCGTCGCTTGTGGGTGTGTGGGTGTGGGTTCCAATCAGCCCGGCAGCAACACCATCCATGAACCAAGCGATGGCTTGCTTTTCGCTGCTCGCTTCTGCGTGCACATCGACCACCACAATGCTCTGCCCGCCCTGCACTTTTGCTTCCAGGGTCGGTTTTGCTTTTTCAAGGAATTCGAAAGGGTCGTTGTATTCATGTTTCATGGCGAACTGACCCATGAGATTCACAACGCACAATGTGCGTTTCGAGCCCGGAATTTCGAACTCTGGAATAGAGTCGACGCCTTCAAGGTTTTTCAGGTTTTGCGGCAACACCATTTTGTTGCTCGACTTGCGGATGGAATGCACTTCGGGTTTGTCGCACCAGTGATTTCCCATGGTGATGACATCCACGCCGCCGGTTGCAATCAGTTCGTTGAAGATTTTCTGGGTGATGCCAAAACCGCCGGCGAGGTTTTCGCCGTTGATCGTAGCCAGGTTGATTTTTGCCCGATGTTTGAGTTGAGGCAGAACGCTTTTGAGAACTTTGCGCCCGGGTCGACCAATAACATCACCGATCATAAGAATGCGGACGATGCCCTCACGCGAAAAAGGAATCAGTTGTCCGGGCAATGCCTCGAAAAACGATTCATTCCCTTTCACAATCAAAATACCGCTCATGACAATTCACCACCTTCGCACCGGCTTATTTGGCCAGGTGGGTCACTCGCTGTTCGCGAACCATGGTCACTCGAACCTGGCCCGGATAATTGAGGTCGCCTCGGATTTTCTTGGCAACCGAACGAGCCAATGCACCCACGGCGCTGTCGTCTGTGACAGTTGAAGAAACCATCGCACGCACTTCGCGGCCCGATCGGATCACGTAAGCTTGGTCGACGCCCGACATGTCGGCAACGATTGTTTCCATTTCTCGCATGCGGCCCATGGACTTCTCAAGATAGTCGCGGCGTGCGCCGGGTCTGTAGCCACTCATCGAGTTGGCAATCTGAACGACGACGGCAATGGGCCCCACGTTCTGGTTTTGCTCGATGTGGTGCTTCGCCGCGGCTTCAACAACTTCAGGAGCCTCGCCACACTTCTGCAGGAATTGTGCGCCAACTCCGGAGTGGTGACCTTCGTTTTCTTCGTTCAAAGCTTTACCAATATCGTGCAAAAGTCCTGCACGTTTGGCAATACGAACGTTCATTTCGAGCTCACCCGCAAGAATTCCCGCAAGCTGAGCGACTTCAACAGAGTGTTGCAAAACGGATTGTGCACCAGAGGTCCGGAACTTCAACTTGCCAAGCGCCATGACGAGTTCAGGATGCAGGCCTTGAACACCGCAATCGAACGCTGCACGTTCGCCAGCTTCGCGGGTCATTTCGTCGAATTCCTTGGAAACCTTGCTCACGATTTCGTCGATGCGTGCCGGATGGATGCGTCCGTCTGCAAGCAGGCGTTCGATTGCAACCTTGGCAATTTCGCGGCGCATCGGGTTGAAGCAGGAAATAAGAATCGCTTCGGGCGTGTCGTCGATGATGATGTCGACTCCGGTGGCTTGCTCGATGGCGCGAATGTTGCGTCCTTCGCGACCGATGATGCGGCCTTTCATGTCGTCCGAAGGCAGGCTGATGACACTCACACAAGCATCTGTGACAAACTCATTGGCCATGCGCTGGATTGAAGTTGCAACCACAGAACGGGCTTTGTCTTCTGCGGTGCGGCGAGCTTCCTCTTCCAGGCGACGAATTTCTTCGGCGGTGTCGCGGCGTACTTCGCTTTCAATAGACTGCTTGAGCATGTCACGCGCTTCTTCCAGAGAGAGTCTGGCAACGCTTTCGAGCTTTTCCTGACTTTCACGCAGTGTGCGCTCTGCATTTTTGATGGCATCAGACGCACGACGTTCTTCGCGTTCCACGTGCTCAGCCTGCTTTTTCAGATCTTTTTCTTTCTGTTCCAGCTGCTGTTCACGCTTGTCGAGAGTTTCCTCACGCTTTTGAATGCGCTTCTCGACTTTTTGCAGTTCAAGGGTTTTTTCCTTTTGAACGCGGTCGTGGTCGCGGCCTTCACGAAGGGCGAGTTCCTTTGCTTCCCGCAAAGAATTTTTCACAATTTGGTCGGACTCTTGGCGAGCCTGGTTCAAGCGGCGTTCTGCATCTGCGCGCTGAATTTCAAGCTCTTTCGACTTGGCGCGCATGTTCACTGCGTAAACTGCAACGAACGCGCCCGCGGCAACCAGCAGGCCGACTGCCAGCATCAGTACAATTTCAAGGGCGGTCATTCACGTTAACCTCAAGGGGACACAACATCTTCCAGCGGCGAGTATATTCCAGAAAGCAAAAAAAAACGACTCCAAAAGGAGTCGATTCGTGACCTTGAGGGGGAAAAGGATGGTGCGGATGGACGGACTCGAACCGTCATGCCTCGCGGCACACGCCCCTCAAACGTGCGTGTCTACCAATTTCACCACATCCGCAGTGGAGCCGTGATTAGCGCAGGGGTTGGGGTTCGTCAACAGTTCAGATGCCCATGGAGCGATCTTTTTCGAAACCCTTTATTCGGACGCGCATCCCGATGTTGCACAGGCCGGAGCTCCGCAGGTGCCGGCCGTGTCGGAGGCTGCCGTCGAGGTGCTTGCTGCAGATTCATTGCTCGAAGATGAAGCATTTGCTGAGTTGCTGGCTGCTCCGGGATTGCTTCCCTTGTAATCAGTCACGTACCAGCCCGAGCCTTTGAGGGCGAAAGAGGTCTGGCTCACCAACTTTTCAATCGGAGAAGCGCATTTTTCACAGTTGGTTGGCAGCGGGTCGGAATGGCGCAGCAAGTGCTCCTCGACGTTGTTGCAGGCGTTGTTGGTGCACTTGAATTCATAGATTGGCATACACAAAACCTTTATTATTGGGGGCTTGGGTCGAAAGCAGCGCTTTGCAGGCTGGCCGTATACCCTTCCCGGCGCACTCGAAATTTGTTCGGACAGGGCCTGGTGTCAAGGGAAATTCGGAATTCGCCCGCTGGTGGAACTGCCCGTGGACTCATGCTAGAGCAAGAAATGACGATACATTTCGTTGAAGGGGGTGACTTGGCTTCGACGGAGAGAGATGAACGTCAGGTGCATGCAGGGGTTG
>JBMSQQ010000126.1:0-7405 GCA_049423385.1 Silvanigrellaceae bacterium
ATGTTTGCCAAGACGGTGGTTTCTGGTCCTCATCAACATCCGCTTTTCAGGATGCTGACTTCGACTCTGCGTGACAGCGTCAAGCCCGAGAATAGCGACTTTGAAGAACGACTGGCAGGATTTGGTCATAAAAAGTCCGAGCCGCATGAAATTCTATGGAACTTTGAGAAGTTTCTGATCAGCCGCAGTGGAAAGGTGATTGGTCGTTTTTCTCCCGACATGACCCCAGATGATCCGATCTTGATTGCTGCCATTGAGAAGGCTCTCGGCATGTGAATTTCAAAAATTCGAATTGCCGTCTGTGAGTTCGGTTGGAATTTCATCAGACAAGAGTCCGTTTGTTTTGAACTAAAAATCAAAATTAAATATCGCGTTGAGTTCTCCCGATAAACCTGTTGGCTCTTTGATTGGGGGATTCAATGAAAAGTCTTTTGGCGTTTGCTCTTTTCGCAGTTGGTCTTCAGGCGTGTGGCTCCAGACCCATGGTGGATGCCGTTCAATTTGATGAAAATGAGCCCGCGATTGGTTCATTGGTGGCAGTGAGCACCGAGGTGACAACTGCAACAAACGCTGACAATGATTCTGAACTGGGATTGATCAAGAGCGTAGCCACCGCACTTTCTGGCCTTTCGGGAGCAGCCGCTGTTTCTGGAAAAGTGGATGTGAAAGCGACTGGAGCAGCGACGCCTGCTGCGCAGATTGATGTGAGTGCTGTCACGAGCGTTGCTGCGGCGTCAACCGAAATTCCCACCAGCGCGCGAGTGACTTTCACCCTCAAGTCCGCTGCAGGTGCGGCCTCGGCAGCGAGCGAAAAGTTGGTCTTGGAGCAGGAATTTCCGAAGGATGTTGGCGCAGCGGCAATCAACAAGAAGTCCGAGCTGAAGTTGCAGCATGGCAAGACCTATTCGGTTCTGATTGAGCAACTGAAGGCCGACAAGGTTTTGCAGACGACCGAAGTGACATTTCATTTTCGCAAGAAAGGGAGTGGAGCGATCAAATTGGCGACAAGCCAACGTTCCGGTGTTTCATTGCGTTATGGAAAGGGCGACGAGAATGTACTGCGCGAGTGCCCGGCGGGAAAGTTCATGAGCGGCATCGGCTTCAATGAAATTCCAATTTGTCGTGTAAGCGCACCAGCCGCGTCAGCTTCGGCTTCCGGTTCCTCTGCGGGTTCGAATCCAGCACCGCAGCAACCGGCTCCTCAGCCAGCTCCTGTGTCCACTGCGCAGGATCCTGGTACGCCTGTAGCATCGAAGTGATCACCCGTTGAAATAAAAAACCCGCGCAAAGCGCGGGTTCTCGTTTTAATCTGAAATGGCGGAGAGAGAGGGATTCGAACCCCCGGTAGGATTGCTCCTACAACGGTTTTCAAGACCGCCGCCTTAAGCCACTCGGCCATCTCTCCTGAGCTATTTCACAAAGAACAGCTTAACAGATTACTGTGCAGCTTTCTTGGTGCTGGTCTTCGTTGTTTTGGCGGCCGGAGCAGCAGCAGCGGCTTTCTTGGGAGCTGCGGCTGTCGTCTTGGTGCCCTTGATCTTGCGTTTCAGTGCGGCCTTCTTTTTTGCCTGGCCCTTCTTGCGCAGCATCTTGCGGGTGCGGCGGTTGTCTTTCTTTCCCATGAATCAATCTCCTAAATTGAGCCAAAGCTCAGGGTCTAAGGCGCTTAGCAAACATCCGGGATGGCTGCAAGCGCCCACCCGTCAGCTGACGATTAAAACAATGTGTCCATTCTGTCGCGCATTTCCTGGCGGCTGTGTGCAACCTGGCCCTGTTCGATGGAATCGAACAATGCCTTGAAGTTACCGTCACCGAAGCCCGGGTCGCCCGCTCTTTGGATGATTTCGTAAAAGAACGGACCGGCCTTGGTGTCGGACATCTGTTCGCATTGTTCCTTCATGAACAACTGGAGCAGGTATTTGTTGTCCCGGCCGTCGACCAGGATGCCCTGTGCCCGGATTTGATCCATTGGTTCCTTGATGGTGCCGATTTTGTTCTCGGTGATGCGTTTTGGCAGTTGGTCGTAGTATTTGCCTGGCGCATCGAGGAACCGGCATCCGGCGGCGCGGAGGTCCCGTACGACCGGAATGATCTCCGGCACGGAAAGGGCAAAGTGTTGGATCCCATTGCCGCCATTGTCTTCAACATAGATCTGAATCTGTGAGTTGTTGAAATAAGGCGCGAGTGGCTGATTGGTTGCGAACTTGATTCCGCTGTGGGGGTCCCACATCACGATGCTTTCAAGCCCCGAACCGGTGCCCCCTTGTGGGTTGTGATGTGCGGTGTGGAAATCGATCCCCCAGTAGCGCTCAAAGCCAAGGCAGTGGCGGTAGAATTCGGTCAATCCTATCATGGCGCGCATGTTGCAAGTCACGTGGTCGATGTCCTGGAAGCCGAATTTATTGCCACCCACGGTGTTCCAGTCTGCCGTGTTGCGAAAGCCTGGAGCAAATTCCTCGAAGTTTGATTTTTCGATGAATCGGAAGCCAACATCGGACAAGGGTGTGGCGATTGCTGTTTCCCGCCAGTGGCCATTGGACGATTTGCTTTCTTGGATGTCGTAAAGGAAAGCAGCTTTTCGTTCGGCCAGAAACTCCGTGGCTTTGCCAATCGATTTGACTTCAAAATTGAGAAAACCCACACCCTCGGGGTGATTTTTCAGGTATTTTCCGGCTGTGGATGCTGCCTCGATGGGTTGTGTGAAAATCCAGCCAATCTGGCCAGCACCGCGCAGAACGACGCTGCGCATTCCATGTCTGGCCTCTGAATCCTGGGTCGAACGCGCGACTTCGCGGAAATCAAATTTATCCTTGTGCCAGCCGACGGCGCGTTCAAGATCTTTTACAAAAAACTGGATGGAATGATAGCCAACAAGTCCAAGATGTTCAGCAGCCATGGGTGCCTCCGCGTCAGCGCAATCGGTGCGTTCGTCTGTTCACGGAGCAGCTTGTATCACCCGGAAAGCTCGCCTGCAAAGTGGCAAGAAACCCAATGTGGTTTGGCCTCGCTGCCCAGATTTCTCAGGGCCGGTTCACTGCTGCGACAGACGTCCTTGGCGAAAGGGCAACGGGTGTTGAAGCGGCATCCTTGCGGTGGGTTGATCGGACTTGGAACGTCTCCCTGGAGAATTTTGCGCGCCTTTTTTGCCCCAACTTTTGGTTCAGGAATGCTGGAAATCAAAGCCTGTGTGTAGGGGTGCAATGGCCGCGCATAAAGCGATTCGGAATCTGTATGTTCAACGATCTTGCCAAGGTACATGACAGCAATTTCGTCTGAAATGTGTTCGATGACTGCGAGGTCGTGGGCGATGAAGATATAGCTGAGGCCATATTTGTCGCGCAGGTCCATCATCAGGTTGAGAATCTGGCTTTGAATCGAAACATCCAGCGCACTCACCGGCTCGTCTGCAACAATCAATTTGGGTTTGAGCGCGAGTGCACGGGCAATGCCGATGCGTTGCCGCTGTCCGCCCGAAAATTCGTGTGGATAGCGGTCTGCCGCTTCCGGATTGAGTCCGACTTCCTTGAGGAGTTCGATGATTCGTTCACGTCGTTCTGTGGGATTTTTGTAGAGCCCATGAATTTCGAAAGGTTCTGAGAGTGTCTCGCGAATCGACATGCGTGGGTTGAGACTTGCAAACGGGTCCTGGAAGATGATCTGCAGTTCCTTGCGCAGTGCCCGCATCTCCGACGCCGACAGCTTGGAGATGTCTTTGCCCTCGTATCGTATTTCGCCTCCCGAAGGATCGGTCAGGCGCAGCAGTGTGCGTCCCAGCGTCGACTTTCCACAGCCGGATTCGCCCACGAGGCCGAGGGTTTTTCCTCTTTTCACTTGAAAAGACACATTGTCGACAGCATGCACGCGCCCAACGGTTCCGCCGAGAAAGCCGCCCTGAACGGGAAAATATTTTTGCAGGTTTTTGACTTCAAGCAAGGGAGTGTTGTCGTTCATCGAGATCCCTCTTGGGTGATGACGCCATTGTCATTGGAATGAAAACAAGCCACTTCGGATCCATCACTCAATTGCCGCAACTTTGGTGCGCTCGAGCGACATTCGGATGTGACGAATGGACAGCGATCCTGAAAGCGACATCCCGACGGAAAATTTCCAAGACTGGGAACGATTCCGGGAATGGTTTTCAGGCGGTTTCTCCGCTCGCCCAGTCGCGGAATGGAGTCCAGAAGACCAAGCGTGTAGGGGTGTTTCGGACGCGAGAAAAGTTGCTCAGCTGTCGCACGCTCGACAATCTGTCCACCGTACATGACCACCACATCATCACAGGTTTCCGCCACCACACCAAGGTCGTGGGTGATGAGGATTGTCGCCATGTCTCTTTCTTTTTGAAGGTCGTTCATCAGTGCCAGAATCTGTGCCTGAATCGTCACATCAAGTGCTGTTGTCGGCTCATCGGCAATGAGCAGCGTCGGCTCGCACGCAAGGGCAATGGCTATCATAACCCGTTGACGCATTCCGCCGGAGAGTTGATGAGGATACTCGTCGATACGCTGCTCGGGCGAGGGGATACGAACTTTTCTGAGCATTTCAATCGACAGTTCGCGTGCTTCCTTTTTGCTTTTGCTTCTATGGATTCGAAACACTTCGGAGATTTGATCGCCGATCGTGAACACCGGATTCAGGCTTGTCATCGGCTCCTGGAAGATCATCGAAATTTTGTTTCCGCGCAAATTGCGCATTTCGTCTTCCGAAAGCTGGAGAAGGTTTTTGCCCTCAAACAGTATTTCACCACCCTTGATGTTGCCGGGTGGTGTGGGAATCAGGCGCATGATTGAAAGACTTGTGACAGACTTTCCGCAGCCGGATTCCCCGACAATGCCAAGTGTTTTTCCGCGACGAACGGAAAACGAACAATTGTCGACGGCATTGAATTCGCGTCCACCAATCTTGAAGCCTGTAACAAGGTTTTTGACTTCAAGCAGAATGTTATCGTTTTTGTCTTGGGAACCCATTTGGTTCTTTCCCCTTCTCAAGCTTTCACGAGGCCAATTTCGCGCAGGCGCTGGTGAAGAAATTCATCTGCGAGGATAGGCGAATATTTTGCAGGATTCTGCGCCGAGGCGCAGGTTGAGAGCACTTCCAGCGGACAGCGCGAGTGTGGATGCACGAAGAATGGCATTGAATAGCGTGTGACGTTCTTCGCACCGGGCGGATTGACAACCCGGTGTGTTGTTGACGGGATCACATCGTTGCAAATTCTGCTGAGCATGTCGCCTGAATCGACGACCATCTGACCCGGACCGGATTCGACGGACAACCATTTTCCGTCGTGGGTGAGCAATTCGAGTCCGGATTCCGTCGCTTCACACAAAATAGTGATGAAGTTGATATCTTCGTGGGCAGCAGCGCGCACCGCGCCGCTTTTAAAGTGTTCCGGTGCCAACGGTGGATAATGCAGTGCCCGGATGATGCTGTTTCCATCGACAATCATGTCGGAAAGTGTGTTGCGCGGCAAATCGAGGTGAAGGGATGTCGCCTGCAGCAAAGTGGAGGCCATGTCCTCGAGCTGTGAATAAAGTTGGGTGAAAGCGGGGCGGAATCCAGCCACATGGGCATCCGGCCAGACGTTGCCAGGATATCTGTTTTGGTTTTCCTTGTGCGTGAAAGTTTCACGGCCAATGTGCCAGAATTCCTTGATGTCGGGCTGTTTGCTGTCTTTGGCGTGCTCCTGGAACATGCCTGTATAACCACGTTGACCACCGCCATTGGCAACAGCGTATTGTTTTTTTGTTTCCACGGGCAAATCGAAAAATGATTTCGCCTTTCCGTAACAATCCTGAATCAACGACGGTGCAATGCCATGTCCTTCGATGATGACGAAACCATACTCCTGCAGTCCGGTGCCGAATTGTTTCACAAACTGGGCTTGGTCTTTTGCATTTCCGGTTGTGAATGATCGGATATCGAGAGTCTGAACCTTTTGTGGTTTGGTGAATCGCATGTCATCAACCTCCGCAGCGTGCCAACTGGTCGAGAAATTTTTCAATTGAACTTCTGAACTTTCGGGCCCTTGGACCGACCAATACCATGGTTTGGCGGGGATGGGTGAAAATTCTTCGAGCCACTGCCTGAACCGTTTCCGGAGTGATTGAACGGACCAAATCCGCCTCTTCTTCGAGGCTTAGGGGCGTGTTCAGGAAAAGCTGAGTAACCTCGCGGGAAATCAGGCGCGAATGACTCTCATGCAAAATTTCAAGATCGAAAATATAGCGAAATTTGAGTCTCTCGAGTTCTTCGGGCGACGGTGGTTCGCGACAGATCCTCACGAGTTCGGTCAGCAGCACGTCAAGAAGCCTCTGCAAAGAATCTTGTGAAATGGTGGCGTCGATGCTGAAGGTGCCGATGTCGGCGTAGGATTGTGCGTCCGCGCTGATGTCGTAAACAAGCCCATGTTTTTCCCGCACGGTGGCAGGAAGGCGGGACGAAATCCCGTCATCGAGCAGGCGTTCAACAATAATGTCTTCGACAACCCGCTGATTCAATCCTCCCGATCCTGGCAGCATGAGTTTGAGAACGTATTGGTTGTCCGAATTGTTTTGCAAAACCAGTGTGCGTTTTTGTTTTGCGCCAAGAAAATATTCCGGGTTCAATTCCGTCCGGGTGGATGGGTCCGGATTGACGTGGGCCCAGGCTTTTCCGAACGTTGCTTCGGCCATTTTCGTGACAGTGTCTGTGGGCAAACCCGACACGAGACTCAGGACGCAATGGCTTGGTCTGTAATGATTTGCATGTTTCGCCTTGAGTTCGTTGATGCCCAGTCGTGCGACGCTGTCTTCGGTGCCGATGATGGGTAGACCGAGCGGATGTTGAGGGAACATGCCGCCCATTGCGAGGGTTTCGCAGTCGATGTTGTCTCCTGCTTCATTGTAGTCGCTCGCCAGTTCCTGAAGGATGATTCCGCGCTCAGTTTCAAGGTCGGCAAAGTTGGGCCTCAGAAAAAATTCCGCGAAAAGATCGAAAGCCTGTTCAATCCTTCTTGAAGAGCCTTTGAGCCAGTAAACCGTGTTTTCAATCGAGGTCATGGCGTTCGCTTCACCACCGAGAGATTCCATGGCTCCGGCCAGTGACACCGAGTCTGGAAATCGATGTGAGCCGCGGAACATCATATGCTCAAGAAAGTGAGAGACTCCATTGGTTTCGTTCGTCTCGTCGCGCGATCCGGTGTCGATGTGGACCGACAATTCAAAAGCTGCGCTCGAAGGATTTCTGCAATGCAGAAATCGCAAGCCGTTGCTGAGTGTAACAAGTTCAAGCTGGGTTTTTTGCATTTCGTCAGCGGGTCCTCATGAGCAGTGCTTCCGGAAGAGTCAGCAGTAGTGAAAGAGTGTCGCGCTGAAGTGCGGTGAGAATGGGCAGCTCGGAAGTGGCGCGGGTCAAGGCGTTTTTGGCA
>JBMSQQ010000127.1:0-7233 GCA_049423385.1 Silvanigrellaceae bacterium
GCTTTTTTCAAGACTTTCGAAGTCGATTCCATGGTGAATGAAGAACTTTGTATCTTCTGCCGCGACCAGTGCCAGCTTGCAGGCTCTGGGAATTTGGGTTGCGGGCACCCAATTCTTGCTGTGCGACCATGCAAGCGGGCCGGTGATGCGCGTGTATCTTTGTTCGCTTTTGGGCTGGTATGGGAAATAAACCAGAATGCCCAGGTGAAGGGTGAATACCCAGGGAATGAACCAGGCGACTGCGACGGTAATCACAATTCCGATGATTGTGAACAGATGAGAAACCGAGCGGAAAACTCCCACAAATCCCCTCACAAAACTTGAATTCACAGACGCTCTGGGCCATTCTCCCGGCCCTGTGCCTTTGTCTTGGAGCAAGCCAGACTTATGGCTCGTATGCAACCAATGCAAGTGAGGATAACCATGATTGCGCTTCCGCCCGTCAAAACCGTCAATATTGCCTCGGCAAACACCCTGGTGAACCAAAACGCCGATCTCGCCGTTGTTGTTGTCGACGAAGCAGATTTGGAGCAGGGCAAGATCAAGAATCTTGAACTGCAAAACCTCGACGCGACACTTGGCGGAGCGATTTCTGCAATTGCCGCCCTGAAAGATTTCGAAGGCAAATGGTTGTCGACGGCCGTGACGCTTTGCTCGGCAACGGCAGTTGCCAAGCGTGTGTTGCTCGTTGGTGGTGGAAAAAAGGTTGACGAAAAGCCTGCACGTGCTCGGCAACTGGGTCTGAAAATCGCCGAAGAGACCAGCAAGTTCAAAGCAGCCCAGGCCAGTGTTTGCGGAACCAGCACGTTCCTTGCAACTGCCGAGTGCGTCGCGCAAATGTCAATCGGCTTGAGAATGGGATCATACAAATATCCGAACTCCAACCTGTCGGCAGAGACACGCAAGGAACTCGAACTTCCAGTTGAATTCAAATTCATTGGAATCAATTCGAGCGCAGAGGCTGGGCTCAAGGAAGCTGGCATTGTTGCCGAATCGATCGAAACCTGTCGACTTCTCCAGGACGCTCCACCCAACGTTGCAACACCAAAATACGTCGCTGAAGTGATGAGTGAAAAGGCTCGTGCGGCGGGGCTGACTGTTCAGGTTTTTGGTGCTGAAAAGCTTCGTCAGATGGGCTTTGGCGCCATGATGGCGGTGGCTGGTGGAAGCTCAAATGAGCCTCAATTTGTAGTCATCGAATACGCTCCAACCAATGCCAAGACTTCAGTTGCTTTCGTCGGCAAGGGGCTCACGATGGATACTGGCGGGTACTCCATCAAGACTCCATCCACCCATCAGGTTGGAATGAAATATGACATGTCCGGCGCAGCTGTGGTGCTCAATTCGATTGTGGCAATTTCGAAACTGCAGTTGCCGGTGCGTGTGTTTGCAGTTGCGGCACTTTGTGAAAACATGATCGACGCGCACGCCTATCGCGTGGGCGACGTGCTGACCACGTACAACGGCAAGACCATCGAAGTCCTCAATACAGACGCAGAAGGCCGCATCGTCCTTTCCGACGCGCTTGCCTACACTGCCAAGGATCTCAAGCCTGACACCATCGTCGAGTATTCAACTCTCACGGGTGCAATGATCACGGCGCTGGGTCACCTCGGCGCAGGTATTTTCACATTCAACTCAGACACTCTCCAAAGCGCGGTCATGAATGCAGCTCAGCAGGCTGGCGAGCGCGTTTGGCCGATGCCCACCTGGGACGAGATTGGAGAAGACGTGAAAGGCACGATTGCCGACGTCAACAACATCGGCGCCACCGCCGGCGCATGTGGCTCGTCTGTTGGTGCAATGTTCCTCAAGGAATTTGTTGAGAACAAGCCATACTGCCACGTGGATATTGCTGGTGTTGCAAACGGCAACATGGCAGTTGGTTTTCCGCGAAAGATCAGTTCGGGATTTGGTGTACAGTTGTCTGTGCAGATTGCCCGTGCACTGAGCTCCAAGTGAGGCCTTCGGCAGGTGGTAAACAATCCTGATACACCATCTCCGGTTTTCGGATCACAACGCATGGGTGAGCGACCATCGGCACCCGTGCTTGTGTTCGACATTGAAACCGTGCCGGATGTTCCGTTGATGTTCGCTGGCTATGAACCCCGTTTGCCGGATGGCAGGGGTTTCAGTCGTGATCAGGATTGGGCAAACCTGTCGATCGTCAATCTGATCCGCGAACAAAAGCAGGTCACTTTTCCTCCGCCGATGTATCACGTGGTGATGTGCATCTGTGCTGTATTTGTTCACCCGGAAACACACACCATCATCGATGGATTCAAACGCACACTTCCCGTGTGTTCGAGCTACGAACAACTGCTTGCGGCAGAGGCTGGCTTGTTGCGCGAATTCTGGAGCTTTTGCACAAAGCATGCAGATGCGGCGAGGGTCTGGTACGATCAGGTGCAAACCGATTTCCGGATGAGCGATTATCAGCGCAAGAAACTCAAACCCCTGCCCGTCACATTTTGTGGATACAATATTTCCGGATTCGATTTGCCGGTGATCGAGCAACGCAGCATGAAGCATTTCATTCCGTGCCCGATTCCCGAATATGGAAGAGAGTTTGGGTATGACTCCTACCGTTCGCGTTTTGCCTTCGACAAATCCTTCGACCTTGCGCAGTTTGTGAACGGCAATGCATCCCAGAAGATTGGTCTCGACATTTTGGCGCAGTCGATGGGGCTTGCGGGCAAGCTTGAAGGCATGGACGGAAGCCAGGTTGCAGACGCCTACTACTCCCAGGGAGCAACCCAGAAGATCGAGGATTATTGCGCGGTGGACGTGCTGATCACCTATGGGGTGTATTTGGGTGTTCAGCGTTTTCGTGGAATTCTTGATCAGGAACATTTTGCCGACTGCGCCAGACAATTCGAGAAGTTCCTGATGCACGAAACCCGCCCGCTACCCTACCGGATTCTCGCCGAGCAAAGCGCGGAATTTTTTAAGAAATCCCGGTTGTGATGTTCCTGACACCCCGATTAAAGGGTGTTACCTTTGACTCCGATACCAAGCGGACTTTGGGTTGAACACAGTTGAGTTCAGGGCACAATTTAAGTACAGCCGAAGCACTTATTGTTTAGTTACTAGGGAGGCATGACCATGGCAGAAGAATTGGGCTTTTCCAAAGGATTGGCCGGAGTGGTGGCAGACGCAACATCCGTGAGCCAAGTGCAGGGTGAAGTGGGACGTTTGATTTACCGCGGCATTTCCATCGAAGAGATTGCTGAAAAATCAACATTTGAAGAGATGACCCACTTTTTGTTGCGCGGCAAATTGCCAACCCAGTCTGAACTGACAAAGGTCACGTCGGAGCTCAAGGAGTTCCGCACGCTTCCCAAGACTGTTGAAACCGTTATCGACGCTGCTCCCAAGTCTGCGCATCCAATGATGGTCTTGCAAGCCGCCATGGCTGCACTGGCATGGGACGAGCCAACTGTGAACCTCAAGGACGTTGATGGCAACGTGCGCAATGCGATTCGCCTGACAGCACAACTTTCCACGGCTGTTGCGCGTATCTCGCGCCGTCGTCGCGGACTGACTCCTGTGGATCCACGTTCCGATTTGAACCACGCAGAAAATTTCCTCTACATGCTCGACGGCACTGTTCCCAGCAAAGAACTTGCCCGTATGTTTGACGTGGCGCTCATGCTTCACATGGACCACGACTTCAACGCGTCGACCTTTGCCGGCCGTGTGATTGCATCCACCGAAGCACGACTCACAGCATCCGTGTCTGGAGCGGTTGGTGCACTCAGTGGTCCACTTCATGGCGGTGCCAACGAAAAAGTTCTCGAGATGGCTGACAAGATTGGCGGACCCGAAAAGGCCAAGGAATGGGTTGCCAACGCACTTGCCACCAAGGCCAAGGTGATGGGTTTTGGTCACCGCGTTTATCGCACGATGGACCCGCGCGCCAAAGTTCTTCGCTCCATGCTTGAACAGCTCGTAGCCCAAACCGGCGACAAGAAGACATACGAAACATTGCGTATTGTCCATGACACCATGATCGAGGAACTGGGCAAAACATCCAAAGACTACATCTGGCCAAACGTCGACTTCTGGTCGGGTGCCATGTATCGCCTCATGAAGATCGAGACGATCGATTTCACACCGATCTTTGCGGTTGCGCGCGTGGTTGGTTGGTCGTCACACATCATCGAGATGTGGCAGGATAACCGAATCTATCGTCCGGCGGCAAAATACGTTGGTCCCACAGAAGCTGGTGTGACTCCGCTGGCTCAGCGCGGCTGATGAGTTCGTCGCGCTCATCGATCATCGAGCTCAAGAACTATGCCCTGCAGTCGGGTTACTCAGCCCTTCTGCAGGGCATCGAGCTTTCAGTGGATGCGGGAGAATCGCTGGGAGTTGTTGGCCCTGCAGGTTCAGGGAAAAGCCTTTTGCTCAAAGTCATCTCCCAGTCGATCTGGGACCGCAACATCAGCGGCCTTGAAACGCCAATTCAGTCTGGCGAATGCAAGGTTTTTGGCGAAACTTTTACAGATCGCAGGCCCACTTCTGCATTGTTGTCCATCCTCCAGCGTCAAATGGCATCGGTGGGGGACACAAGCACCTGGCTTCCTGTTTCCATCGCACAAAACTTCGAGGCCGTGCGCGTCGTGAGCGGATTGGAGAGAGTGCCATTTGAGGATTTTGTCGATTCACTTCCTGTTTCCAGCCGGAACAAGGCGCAATTGTTGTCTGTGACAGAACTGCTTGCAAGCCAGGTCGATCAGCCGATTCTGCAGCAGCTCGCAATCATTCGGGCGATATTGCGCAAGCCGAGACTCTTGATGCTGGATGAAGCCTTCATCCGGATGGACCCGGTTCTTCTGAAAAACACGGAAGCGATACTGGCTGAACAAAGCGAAAGTTTGTCGTTGATCATTGCGACCAACGACCTGATGCAGGCGAGCCGACTGACAGACCGTATTCTTTTTTTGTTGGACGGTCGTGTGGTCGAGTGCACGCCCACCACTCGTTTCTTTACAAATCCGAAAACACGGCAAGCCGAAAGCTTCATTGCCGGTCGCGATGACTCATTCTGATTTCAAATCAGATTGTCACTGATTCAATATCGGAAGTGTTTGATGGTCTCGCCCTTGGACTCGAGCTCGCGCAAGGATTCGATGCCAAGTTCAAGGTGAATATCGGTCCATTTTTCGTTGACCACCTTGTCAGAAGCTTCAGTCTTCACACCTTCCGGAGTGGTTGGAACGTCGGAAACCAGCAACAAGGCTCCTCGCGAAATGTCATTGTAGTGGCCCACGATGAAAACGGTCGCAGTTTCCATGTCGATGGCCAAGGCTGTCATGTCCTGCAGGCGTTGACGAAACTCTTCATCGTGCTCCCAGACGCGACGGTTGGTTGTGTAGACAACACCGGAGCGGTAATCGAGGCCACGCTCGACGATTTTCTGTGAGACAAATTTGTGAAGCTTGAAGCTGGGCAGTGCGGGAACTTCCGGTGGAAAGTAGTCGTTCGAGGTCCCCTCGCCACGTATGGCAGCGATGGGAAGAATGAAGTGACCAATTTCAGTACTCTTTTTGAGCCCGCCACATTTCCCCAAAAACAGGACCGCCTTGGGCTGGCGAGCGCTCAGAAGGTCCATGACGCTGGCTGCATTTGCACTTCCCATGCCGTAATTGATAATGCTGACGTTGGCTTTCTTGCAGGTCGCGTTGGGCATGGCGCGGTCGAGGCCTTGAACGGTCGTGTTCATGAGGTGAGCGAAACGATTCACATAGCCCTGGAAGTTTGTGATCAGGATATAGTCGGCGAAATCGTCGATCTTGGTGCCGGTGTAGCGGGGAAGCCAGTTCTGACAAATTTCCAGTTTTGTTTTCATGTGAGTCCTCTTTTCCTGTCTGTTGAGGATACACGAGGATTGGCGCAGGGAGAAGCGGGGCGATGAACTGGTTGCAACACATCAAAGCCTTGGCTGTGGCTCTGGAAGGAAGAGCAGAGCACTGGATTTGTTACATGCAATACGAAAGCGAACCGCTCGTTCGTCATCCCGTGGAGAGGGATCATTCAGTTTCAGGCGGATTTTCAGCCAGAAATGTGAATTCTTCTGCGGGAAAGGTCCGTATCACATTCGTCCCAAATCCGACGCTTGAGCAGATTGAAAGCATTCCCGACGTTTTTTTTCGTGCGAAAACAGACAGCCCGTCGCCCCGATCGGCGTGGTTGATTCCCTTCTTTTCCATGAATGGATTTGCAGACAAACAGTCATCGCCATTGTTGCGTTGGAGTTTTTTGGATTGCCTCGAACTGGAGGGTTTTGCCGATGCGAGTGAGGCAAGTGTTCGGGTGGTTGGAAGTCTGTTTGCCGACCTCGCGTCTTTTAAAGACGTCAAAGCAGCAGCCCAGACCAATGAATTGCGTTTGAAGTCTTCACCAGGCGAACGCGAATCCAAAATCGCAGGGAATTTGTTCTCAAGCGCAAATGCAAGTGAATCCACCAAAGAGGAAAAGAATTGGCACGAAGGTGATGCCCCGGATTCCATACTTTCACAAATCGATCAATGGCAGCAAGGAATGCGCCATGGAGATTATTATCTGGCAAATGCAACAACCCGGATGATCGGCCCCGCGCGTGATTCGACATCGATTCCACTTTCAGCCTTCGTCGGGGAGTGGTTGGATTCACCGGTGCGCCACGGTGTTTTTGTTGATTGTGGTGAAAAATTGCCTCGAGTCTGTTGTTTTTCTCCAGAACGATTTGTTTCCCGGTCGGCAGACAAAATTCAAACAGAACCCATCAAGGGAACTTTGCACTTCGAGATCGGAAAAGAGCTGCATGCTGCTCATGAACTTTGGAAAAGTGAAAAAGAGATGAGCGAGCAAACAATGGTAACCGATCTGTTGCGCAACGATTTCAATAAAATCTGCAGGCCTGGAAGCGTGGTTGTCAGCTCTCCATTCGAGATCCGCGTGGCTGGAAAGCTGCTGCAGATGCAATCTGTTGTGGAGGGAAATCTCCAGGAGAAGATGTCGTCCAACTCGCAAATTCTCGCTGCGCTGCTGCCTGCGGGGTCGGTGACAGGAACGCCCAAGTGGGCCGTGTCGAGTCAAATTGTAAATTCGGAGACGATGGCGAGAGGCTATTACACCGGTGTTTTTGCGCTCTCGAGATCGCCCGAAGATTTCGATTCAACCGTTTTGATTCGCGGTTTTTTTGCTGATGAAGTTAGATGGTATGCAGGTATCGGTGCTGGCGTGACCACC
>JBMSQQ010000128.1:0-6982 GCA_049423385.1 Silvanigrellaceae bacterium
CGGAAAAAACGACAAATTCCGCGAACTGAATATGAAAACTCCATTCGTGGGACGTCAGGCTGAATTCGACAAATTGACTCAACAATTGAACGATGCCATCACGGGACGTGGTGGCTGCGCGTTTGTTGGTGCACCTTCCGGAGCTGGAAAAACCAGACTCTGCTTTGAGGTGGGACGCGAAGCCTCACAAAAAAACGTCCGCACACTTCTTGGCAAATTTTCCGAATTCGAGAGGAATGTTCCCCTTTCAGGTGTCCTCAGTGTGGTTCACGGATACCTCCGGGAAATGAATCTCGAACCCAAAAATGAAATCAAGGCCTGGGCGCGCGAGGTTGGCGCAAAGCTGGGTCCAAAGCTGCGACTCCTGACACAAAGACTCACCTTTCTCCGCGATATTTTCGACTTCACAAACGAGCTCCCCAAGCAGGAATTCGAAGATGAATCAAAAATGTTCACCGAAAGCCTGGTCGACCTCATTGTCCATTTCGGTTCACGCGATGCTGCGCTGATTCTGATCCTTGACGATCTCCAGTGGGCCGATCCCGAGAGCCTTTCGATTGTCGAGTCGATTTCTGCGCGTGCCCGGCGCGGAAGTCTTGGAAAAATGCTTATGTTGGGCTGCTACCGCAGCAATGAAGTCAATCAGGATCATCCTGTGCAGACCAGAATTCTCCAACATGAAGGACCGCAATCGCACGTTCAATTGGGGCCACTCAATGAGGAAGAATCGAATACACTGGTTGAACACCTTATAGACGAACGCAATGCCCAGGTCATCCGATTGCAGAGGATGACCTATCTTCTGACTCAGGGAAACCCTTTCTATATCAGGGAGTACCTTGGTTTTTGCTTGTCACGCGGGATATTCAGGGCAGACGAGGAAGGACTGAACTGGATATTTGACTCTGCAATGGCCCAAAGTGCATCGCTGTCGCACGGTATAGCCTCGCTTGTTTCCGACCGAATCGGAGAATTGAATCCCGAGACGAAAAATCTTTTGCTCGTTGCCAGCGTCGTTGGAAATGATGTCAATCTTGCAGCTGTCGATCATCTGCTCAGGGAAAAACAGATCACAACCCCTCTCTTGAGGTCTCTCTCAGAACTCTCCGAAAAACACCTGATCTACTTCAACCGTGACACGCTGACATTTGTCCATGACAAAATTCGCGAGGCCGCCTATCAGCTTGCCGGAAGCGAACTTCGCATGGATTGTCATCATGGCTATGCGGTTTGGCTCGACAAAAAGATATCAGATGATGAAACAATCAAAAAACAAAGAATTGCATCCAATGAATTGTTCGAACTTGCCTACCACCTGAAGAACGGAAGACCTCAACGCAATCCGGCGTGGTCCCGACGAATCCTGTTGCAGGCAGGCCGAATGGCTCTCAAAATCTTCGCCTATCAAAAAGCATTGGAATATTCGCAAACGGCTCATCAGCTCTTGCCAAAAGAAGATGTCAATTCCCAGGAATCCCTGACGGAATTCGTGGAGATCAGCGAACTGCTCGCGGATGCCCGGGTGTTGAACGAAGATCCCGTCGGTGCCGTGGACCTCTACACCAGCGTGCTTGAGCATGTTGAAGACAATCTGCACAAAACAGAACTTTGCGCCAAACTTTGCGAATGCAATCTGACCCTTTTCCGCTATCGCGACAGTATCGCAGCTGGTGAATTGGGCATGAAGTACCTCAACAAAAGCATCGACACCAGCGAGCTCAAAGGTCTGGCAATCGTCATCTCAACCGCCATTCCATTCGCCCTTATGGTCCTGTTCTGGCTCGGCTTTGGCAGGCAAACCGTTTCCATTGAAAGCAGACGAGATCACGTTTTCTACAAATTGCTGGTCAACCTGCAGGTCGCCCTGTTTTTTTCCAGACCCGTCTGCGCAATCAGCAATCAGATTCGATACACATGGGGAATTCTCAGACAAAGACCCAACGAATACAGGGCCATCTTGATTGGATACTGGGCAGTGGCATCCGGAGTTTTCGGAATTTCTGGAATTTCAAACCGTCTGTATCGCAACTCGTTGCAGTACTTTGAACAGCACCCGAACCCGATTTTTCGCGCGTTTCTGCTGTTCACTTGGGGTTATCTGAATGAGTTTCCTCGTGCCAGACTCCGTGAATCACATTCAAAACATATTCAGGCTTTGGATATCCTCGAAAATGCAGGAGAGTCGTTTTGGCGAGTGTTGACCATGCAGGGGCTGATCCATTTGGATGAATACGCTCTCGGCAATGGTGAAACTTATGCCATGCACTCGAAATACACCAACCTGATTTTCCGAATCAAACAGACACCAACAATCCTCGATGCCGTTTTGCGCCACCACCTGCTCACAAAGAACAATGTCGAGTTGAATCGCTATGAAGGAATTGTGCAAAATGCTGCTGCTGCAATCCGGTCTGATGGTTTCGACACCATCGACTCCTGCTATGCAAACATTTCACTTGGCGAAATCAACCTGCTCAGGGATGAGCCTTTGGCTGCATTGCCATATCTGAAAGAAGCTTTTCGTATGGTTGTGCGTCATGTGCACAGGGTCTCCTATTGCATTTGGGCTCCCGTTCTCCTTGCAACCTGTCTGATTCGTCTCAACAGGCCCGTTTCTGCCCTTCCCGCCCTTGCACTTGCGTGGGTCAACCAGATTTTCGCAGCGCGCTTGTTGTTGCCAAAAACGACGTTCATCACGGGAGAGATGCTTTATCGCGTGGGATTGAGGGTGATTGGTCGGTGGATTGCTCAAAAGGGAATCATGAAAGCCAAGCAATTGAGACTTTCAGCGATCCATTTTGAGTTGCGGTATTACTTTGCAAACATGATTCTTGAGCACGATCCCGACTACGCGCAAATCGTATTTCGGATGTGTCGCGAATACTTTTCGGAAAAACAGTATCTTTTCCTTGTGGACCGATGCGATCGCGGCATCATGCGCACGCAGTCGATTATGGACAGCAAGCAGGAACGCCTCGCAAGTTCAAATCAGCTCTCGAATCGCAGCAGCAAAACCGAGGTGCTCCGCCAACGTGTGGAACTCGAATCCCTGCTTCAGGTCTTCCTCAACCTGAGCGCGCTGAATGAAAAGGATCCTCTGCTCGATGCAGTTGTTGATTCCATGTGCAATTGTACCGGTGTTGATTTCGGTATCCTCTTTATCATTGAAAACGAAAAAATTGTCCCGGTACGCGCCCGTGGTTGCGATTTGACAGCGCTTCAGGAAAATCTCAACCCTGCGTTGGGCGTGGACAAATGGTTTCTTGAAAAATGCGCCACGGAAGGAAAACGCGATCCGCGCATTCGGCCTTCCGCCTGGAGAACACCGCATCCGGCTTGCGATGGCTCAGCGATGATTGTTCCATTGCCTTTCAACGATAAAATTTACGGTTATTGTTACCTGGCCAATTCCGAGGTCAACGATTACTTCGACGCAAGGTCTCAAAGAATTGTTTCCCCATTGGCAACCCAGGCAGCCATCGCTTATCAGAATTTTATTCTTGCCGCCTCCAAGGAAGAGAAAGCCAGACTCGATGCCGAACTCAATGCTGCTCGAGCTGTGCAGGACGCACTGCTACCAACTCCCATCGAAGTGCCAAGAACGCGCATCTCCTATTTCTATCAGTCAGCTTCGCAAACGGGCGGAGACTGGTTCCATCACCACTACGATGAATCGACGAATCGACTTTATGCTTTTGTCGGCGATGTGACTGGCCATGGGCTTCCCTCAGCATTGCTGACTGCGGTTGTGAGCGGGGCAGTGCGATCGCATCTGAAAAAGGAAATTGAAATCGCCAAGACTCAACAACTGGGCATTCGCGAAAGCCTCGTTGAACTGGCAGAAATTGCAAATTATGCGGTATTCACGGCAGGATCCCGTAGCAACAGATTCATGACCATGTGTTTTGCATGCCTCGATCTGACAAGTGGTGAACTTGGGGTTGTGAGTGCGGGCCACACGCCACCCTACTTGCTGGACCGCAAGGCAGCCCGCGTGACGACCCTGGCCTGCAGTGGGAGTCTGCTTGGCTTCAGCGAAAAAGCAACCTTCAATTACGCAAGCCATCAATTGGAGCCAGGGGACGCAGTGTTTTTGTACACCGACGGACTTCTCGAGAATTCAACAGCAGAGGGTCCCTTCTTCAGCTCCCGACAATTGAGAAAAACAATCTTGACAAGCGCATCCCCAAAGGAGTGCACTGATGCACTCGAAAAACCCTTCGTATCCGGGGCAAAGGAACACCCTTTGGAAGATGATGTGACAGTTTACATGTTTCAGTGGAAAACTCCCGTGGAAGAAATCTTGCCACAGGCCGGCTGAGCTATTCAGCTTCAGCAATCATCTCTTTGAAAGACCAGGCAAAGGAATCACAATCCGAACATTCAATACATTCCCAGCCGCATCCATGACTTTAACGGTGCCAAAGGGAATTTTGTCTCCCATTGAAAAACTACCTTGAGGTGACTCAATCCAGTTCAGTCCGCCATCAAACGAATACGGTTTTTTGGCCAATTCAACATCGTCTCTTGCACCAATCAGACTGATGAGTCTTTTTCCGGCTGACTCCATGAACCTTGTTCCTTGAATCACAGGTGGCGTTGTGTCAACGATTTTCAATGGCTCCGGGGTTTTCTCGGTGGGAATTGAAACAGCACTTCCCGATGAAGCCGAAGAACTTGTGGTGGTTCCGGACGAATCATCGATCGTTTTCTTCAAAGAATCATCCATAGTTTGCTTTAACGTATCGTCCTTCATGGGAACAGGCGAAGATCCTGCAGGTGATGTCGATGTTCCAGCCGTGGAGTCCACCGGCGGAGCGGATGAAGAAACCCGCTCCGCCAACACAATCTCGAGATTTTGACCACTTGCTGGCACCTTGAGCCTTGCCACAAAGCGCGAATCTTGATTGTAATTTGCCACAACTGCCTTGAAGAGTTCTTGTCTATCCGCTTCGCTCAAGACTTTTTCTGCAACCGGAATGCCATCGCCACAGAAAATCGAAACAACGCCTATCTGTTGGAGATCATAAAACGGCAAATAGGTGATGTTTTCAGGCGATACAATTGAAGCAGATGTTAAACCGCCCTCAACAAAAGCAACACTGCAATCGGTGGATGGAAGACTTGCACTGCTTTGCAAAACAGAAACCACATAGCCGCCAATGACATGCTGGGGTGGTATGACAGCCAGGTGATCTGAACTGTTCTGCGACGAATCCGTTCCTGCAGGAGTTGGCGTTGGTGCCGGTTGCATGTTTGATTTGTGAGCCGACCGTGAAATTGTAGGTTTGTCGGGGACTCCTGTTCCGCATCCAAACAGCGGCAAAACGGCAATCAAGACAAGTGAAAGTTTCATACCGCCTCCGTAAATTTCTTCGGAAAGCCCGAAATTCACCTTGACCAAACCGGAAATCTCCCAACAATAACCGAAATTAAAAGCAAGCGAGCTGGTAAACGGTCGTTTTCCAGCTCGCAATAAACATTCAAAATTTTTATTTTGATTCCGATTTAAGCTGCAATTCCAGCAGTCTGAGATCGACTTTGCTGGCTCAGCGAATGGAACCAGGACGCAGCTTCGAAAGGGATTTCACGTAGCGCTGAACAGCGCCAAATGGATTTGCAGACATTTCCCTTGCGTTCATGCCATTGTATCCTTCTTGTACGGTTCCCGTTGCGGTCAAACCACCTGAAGCCGTGAGCGAATACGTTGGAGCCGAGCTGGAATCGGTGTAGGTGATGGTTCCGGTGAAGTTGTTGAAGGTTGCCTTGTAGGAACCGCCATTGAACCAGGTTGCTGTGCTGGAATCGAGATCAACCAGGTCTGTGGCTTCGAGGATCTGTAGATCTGTCTTCTTCTCATCAGGCATCTGCACTTCGCTCAGACTTGCATCGAGGCAGCCGTTCATTTTGTAGCCACCCGTCACCTTCACGAGTTCACAAGCACCGCCGTCCTTGTTGAACATGGCGCTGGCCTTCTTTAACGAAAAACTTACTTTCTGAGTTCCAGACGCTTGGGTACCTGCGAGGGTAAATTCAGAGTTCATGAACAATTTTAGTGAAGGAAGATCTTTGCATTTCTCTTCGATCAAAGATGGTAGTCCTGATCCTGATTCGTCGCCTTTGTCCAGTTCTTCAATAGTCTTGCCCGCAAGAGCGGAAAGATCCGCGCCAGGACAGGTGAAGTTTGCAACTAGTTTGAGTTTGAAGACACCCGAATCGTCGGTTGGAATTTGTCCCGAAGTTGGAGTTTGTCCAGCTGCTGCAGCCTTGCTTTTCAAACAAGCAGCCAAATCGATTTCGGCCGAAATATTGAGGGTCTCTTTTCCAATCACCGCCAATTTGGGTTGATTTTCATTCATGCACTGGGTCATTGGATCATTCGATGTGCTGGGAGAGTTTGGAGTGTTGGGAGTCGATGAACCCGAGCCAGGGACGTTGTCGAAAAGTTCAGTTGCATCATCGACCTGGGCTTTAACCTCATCAACCGTCAGCGCCGTCGGCGTCACACCGGTAAACGATGCGGGCGTCAAGAAGGACCCCGTGGTCGATGCACCGCCGTCATCGCTCTTTTTTCCACAGGCCGAAGTCACAACCGCGAGCAAACCCAATCCCGAAAGCAACATCACATTTTTCATGCGCAAACCTCCCTGTTTGAAATCATCTTTTAAAATTACAAGGATGGTATTCAGAAGCCGGCGGGAGTCAACAAGCACATGATAGAGCGCCAAACCTTCAGTTTTTGGCGCTGGCGATTTCGCGGCGCAGATTCTTTATGGACCATAATTGGATGCGCGAAAGAACAAGGTTGACGATGAAAGGCGGAAGTTTTCCGCCCGGCTCGGCATACATCTCGATCGAGAAGTCGACCTTGTTGTCTGCGGCAGGCTTGACGCTCCACAGGCTTTCAAACTTGGCGACCCGGACGAGATCAGCCCCAACAGTTTGAGCCGATGGAGAATCGCTCAATCGTGCTGTGAGTTCA
>JBMSQQ010000129.1:0-6982 GCA_049423385.1 Silvanigrellaceae bacterium
GTTCGCTCGCACCTTGTGCCACGCAGCACAGGCCAAACTCGTGCCAGCCATGAAGAAGCATTGATCACTGCGCTCAAGGAATGTGCTCCATTCACCATTGTTGCGCTGCTCGGATTCATGCGCATTCTATCGGCCGAATTCCTGAACCAACTGCGCAGGAACGGGCCCGGCGTAGAGATCATCAACCTGCACCCTGCACCACTGTCGCAATACAAAGGTGCGCACGGACTTCGTTTTGCGATTGAGTCTCGTGCACCTCGCTGGGGCGTCAGCGTTCATCGCGTCACTCCGCAGCTGGATGCGGGGCCGTTGCTTTCGTTCCGCGAACTGCCGGTTTTCCCGACTGACACTTTTGAAACATTGCGCGAGCGCGCACATCCGCTTGAAGTTTCTGCCGTGCTCGAAGCCATCGACATACTGACCCGGAGGAGTCCTTCATCATGACCACAAAGCAAGACACGACCCAGCCCCTCGCACCGGCCTACACGCGCGCCGGAGTCGACATTGCCGCAGGTGAAGATCTTGTCGAAAAGATCCGAGCCAGCAACCCTGCCATTGGTGGTTTTGCCGGGCTTTATCCCTTGGACGACGAGCGATTTTTGGTTGGCTGTACTGACGGTGTGGGAACAAAAATCGAACTCAGCCTGCAGATGAACCGCCTCGAGGATTTGGGCCAGGATCTCGTTGCGATGAGTGTCAACGACCTTGTCGTGTGCGGCGCACGCCCACTGTTTTTTCTCGATTACTTTGCCTGCGGCAAGTTGGACGTCGAGCAGGCGCATCGGGTGATCAGTGGCATTCAAAAGGCTTGCGGCGAAAGCGGTTGGGTTTTGTTGGGCGGCGAAACTGCCGAGATGCCAGGATTCTATCAACCACCCAAGTTCGATGTCGCAGGCTTTGCCGTAGGTGAAGTGCATCGTTCGGCACTCGTCGACGGCAGCACAGTTTCGGTAGGCGATGTTCTCGTTGGACTTCCGAGCACCGGCTTTCATGCCAACGGTTTCTCGCTGGTGCGCAAAATCATCAGCGACAAAAAACTCGATCTTAACAGCAAGCCAGATCTTCTCGCCGGACAGTCACTCGGCGAAGCGCTCACGCATCCAACGGCGCTCTACCCACGTGCAGTGAAGAAGGTTTTGGGCAGCGTTCCCGTCAAGGCCATGGCCCACATCACCGGCGGCGGTTTGCGCAACATTCAGCGTGTTCTGCCCGAAGGACTCACACACCAGGTCGACAGAAAGGCAATTCCCTGCCCGCCGGTCATCCGCCTGATTGCCGAAGCCGGAGACGTCTCGGAAGACGAAGCATTTACCGTGTGGAACATGGGCCTCGGTTATGTGTTTGTAGTGTCGCCGCATGCAGCTCAGGGAGTGCTAAATGCCTTGCCGGAGGCATTTGTGTGTGGGGAGATTGTCCCGACGAGTAAATCCTGACTTTCCAGACAAGCAACTCCGCTTCTTACCCAAGTATCTAAAATTAAATAGAATATTATCAAACCCTCAAGACCAACTTAGGCGATTCCGATAACGAAAAAAGTTAATTTTCGGGTCGGAGGTTCAATGCGTTTGGAGAAATTGTTTCCAACTTTCGTTTTTGTTGCCGTTGCAGCGGGCTGTGCGAAAAGCAACGACAGCAATGTTTCGGGATGGGGCGTCAAGGCTACTGCCTTCAACTCAAATTCCATTCCTGTTTGTTGGGAAAATCGCAGTTATGCGGACCAGGAACTGAAAAACACGCGCTTTGAATTGTCTCAGCATGTCTCTTCACAATTCAGCGTTACTGCGCTGAAACTCGTGGGTTGGAATGATTGTGGACCCGCAACAACTCAAAATGAAATCCGCATCACGTGGTGGGACAAGGGCGAAGCGGATCCGGCAATGTATGGACAGGCAAGGATCGGAGACGGCGTCATTTACGGCAATCCACTCTTGAATCTTCCCCAAAGAACTGCCGGTTCAGTGAGAGCTCAACCATCTTTGGCAATCAACAGCGAAAGTTTCAATTTGGAACTTAAAAGCAAGGGCCGCGCATTTGCAATCTCAAACTTCAAGTCAGTCCTTCTGCATGAAATTGGTCACGCTGTCGGTATGCTGCATGAACATGCCCGTGGCGACAGCATTTGCAAAGTCTCAACAGAGACTGTCGCAGGCCATCTGCAACACTGGAAAGCGTTCGACGAAAATGCAATCAAGTCCAGCGTTGTCGGTACTGACAACTTTGATGAAAAATCCATAATGAATTACTGCTATTTGTATCAGAACCAAGGAGTCTCTTTGGGGCTGAGCCTTGGGGATATTCAAACGATAAATCAACTTTATTCACCCGCGTCAGCAAACGCGAGTCCTCTATCCCCCTCGAAAACTGCTCAACCAACATCCAGTGGTCCACTCTTTCCACAGCCCAGCCCTCAACCACAAACCGCACCCGCACCTCTTCCACAAACCGCCCCTTCGCCAAAGTTCGTCTCGATTGCACCGCTGGGCGCATGTGAGCAAATTGCGAAGGTGAATGATATTGTTCCGATGCTGGTTTACAACAACGGCGCTCCCGGGTTTGTTTGCGAAGATCTCTTTAATCCTGGATATTCACCCGTCATTGCTTTCACAGGTTCCTTTCAGGTCACGGACTGTTTCTTGACACAGCTCGAATATTTGAACGGTCCCTTTGTCCAAAACCGGTATCTTAAATGAGGCATGATTTTTGAAATTTGCTGGAGGAAATGCGCGTGGTTTCATTCTCCAATCGTTCATGTCTCTGCGCTGCATCTATTAAAATCGGGTTTCTGATTGCGACCGTCTGCCTTCCTTCATGCAAGCCTAAAACATTCGAGACTGAAAACCAGTCAATCACCGGACGCCAACAACAAGCTGGTAAGTGGCTGGCGACGGTGGCGATTGGGGGAAACATAAGACCCCCCACAAGCACATTTCTCTCAAACACTTTGAAAGAGGCGTTCAGCGGTCCGCACGGGGGCCAATACTCTCCTGCAATCGAAATTTCGGACGCGTCCGGAAGTGCGCCTGACAAGAACAAAATCATTTCAGAGTTTAGAAAACTTGAGCAAGATATTTCAGCATTCAAAAAATCAAACCCCACTTCGCCAACGATGGTGGTGATAGGTCTCACGGGACATGGGTTCAGCAATGCCATGATTCCTCAGTCGCCAGACAACTACGTATTTGTGCTCACTCCATCAAAAGACTGGCTTCGCTCCAGGGATAATTATTTCACCGGCGAAGAGCTGGCGAGCCTTGTGGGCAACCTCAAGGCAGATGAAACTCTGGTGTTTGTTCAAAGCTGTGGCAGCGGCGAACTTGTTCGAGCCAATTTCGTGTCAGAGTTTGCTCAGGTCCTTGCGATTGAATCCACGCGCAAGAAAATCAACATTTCTGTCATCACACCTGTGCATGAATTCATCATCAGTCCAGAAAACGGAATCGAGAACCATATCCGCAACGCCATCGCCACTCTTGCGAGAGATGACTCGAAGAACGTGGTGACGTACGCGCGATTCAAGGATCAACTTCTTCGCAACGTCTGCTCTGATGATCGCTATTACCCGCGCAACCTGATTTCATCGCCTGGCGCCATTGCGGGAGCCGTTCAGTTGAACCGTCCCGAACTCATCGAAGGGTTGGATCCGCAATTTTTTGAGAACATTGATCCTGCATTGCCTCTTTTCCTGACAGCACAAGGTCTTGGCAAATGGATGAACGGCTCACTTGACTTGTCCCGAAATCAATCAACAGTCACCTCAGTCGCCGTGAGCGAATCCACTCTGGAATACTGCAAGAGCCGGACAGAACAATTGAAAGGCAACATCTCTGCAAAACAACGGATTGGTTCAAACCTGAAACTCTGGCTTGATCACTGCAAAAAATCTGCAAACTTCGACGAATGCATTGCAGCGAAGTCCGACGAACGCCCACCTCCTCATTGAAGTTCAAAGCCCAACCTGTAAACCCAACGGGGCCTCGCACAAACAAAATCATCGAGCATGCCTGGTCATTGCCTCCCGTTCACTTTTTCGATAAAACCGACCTCGTTCAATCAAACAATAAGGGGTCTCTCCATGTTCAATTTTGCGAAAATCGCAATTGTCGCTTCACTTCTTGTTTCGCCAGCCATGGCTCTTGCCGAGGAAGGTCACTCACTGGCGAGCATCAAGGGTGATCTTGGCATTGAGCTCAAGGCGTTCGACCATGCCATGGCAGGCGCCGTGCGTGATTTTGTGATTTGGGGAAGCGTCAACGAAGCCACAAACACAAGCGAACTGATCATGCGCCGCGATGGCCAGGACGTGCGCTCGACTTTTGCGCCGGCTGAAAAGAGTTTCGGCGGCCTCATCATGCACCAGACCAGCAATGGTGTTAAAGCCACCAGCATCAAATTCATGGGACTCGATCGACAGAAAAACGAGTACAGTTTCTCCGTCAATGGCCAAAAGATTGTTGCCTCAGTGGTTGGGGAAGAATTCAAGAATAATCACTTCATCAAGCCAACCTACACAATCAGCGGAAAAGACATGAACGATATTTCGTTCAAATTCGACGGCGAGGCTTGCTACAAGTATTCACTCCACATCATCACCATGATGATTGCAGCAACAATGCACTGAAGATCTGCTCTTTACCAACACCACTGATGAGCAAAGACTGAAGCCTGTAGCAGAGGCAACTCTGTTACAGGCTTCAACAGTTCCAAACATTTGGCTTTGGCTTTGCGTCCCCTCAACTGCCGAGGAGTGCCAGGGCCTTCTCTCCGAAAAAGATATCCTGCAATTTTGCATATGCCTTGATATCTTCATGGCTCAGACCATTCGCCTTTGCTCTTTCGACGGCAGCCAAGCCCATGGCAGTAACTCCATCAACAACTGCAGTCCCGTATTGGCTGAGGACAAACTTCGACAAGCCAAGGGAATTAAGCGCGTTGACTCCGAATCTTACACCCTGCAATTTGCTGTACGCGATGATTTCGGAATCCTTCGCACCTGCCGCACGTGCGCGTTCCACCGCAGCAAGACCCATCGCAAGCACGCCGTTCACATCCTGAACACCATGGTTGGCAAGTATAAATTTCGACAATCCAAGTGATTTGAGCGCTTCAACTCCAAATGAAATGCCTTGCAATTTGCTGTACGCGATGATTTCGGAATCCTTCACACCCGCCACACGTGCGCGTTCCACCGCAGCAAGACCCATCGCAAGCACGCCGTTCACATCCTGAACACCATACTGCTTGAGAATGAATTTCGACTGTGCCAAGGCATTTGCGGCCGCGCTGCTCATGAACAACTTTTGCGAATTCAACGAAGCGACAATCTGCTCGTCGGTATATCCAGCCGATCTTGCTTGTGAGATCGAAGCCAAGTCGACAAACGAACCCGATTCCGAATTGCTGATTTCAAACGCTATGCCTGCTTGTGTAGCCTTCGTTTGATCTGCTGAAGAATTGTTTTTGACATTGGCAACAACAGTGGATTCGCCAGTCACCGAAGAATTGCTTCCAGCCTGGGCAGGGCTGCGGACACGTGAAATCAATTGATCGTTGCCGTTCGAACAGGCTACAGACGACATTGCCAAGGTTGCATACACCACTGCTGATTTGACAGACAAACTTTTCATCGAACCCCCTCAAAACAACTCTGAAAAGACAGATCGTTTTACTTTTCCCCAAGGACTCTTCGACTTTAGGGCGACTCAGCTTTAGATGTTCATGTATCAAGCCAATATCATTTAAAAAAAAGGAACACGAAAGGTGGACTCTTCACCTCATTGTGCGGAATGACCGGAGATGACACCGACTTTGCTCATTTGCTATAATCAACAATCACCGCTCGACTATCCGCAGACATTTTAAAGAAGTCTAAAGTTGGAGGGCAAATCCGACATTTTTGTGGATTGAAAACATGTCAAATCAAATCAAACTGCAAAACACGTCCATCATCCAAAAGCTCTCTTCCTCGCGATACTATTTTATTCTGGCTGTCATTCCATCAGTCATCACCCTTTTAACAGCCGCGGCCATCGTCATTTACCTTGGAGAGAGGGACAGGCGAACAAACCTCTTTGAGTCACAGTTGCTGAAGACGAAATACATCTCCTCGGAAGTGAAGGAGCGACTGGTCAGACAACTCCTGAATCCAGATAGAAACGCTCGACCCGTCGTTGAAAGCAACCCCATGAGCTATGGACTGGTCAGATTCCCGGAAGGATCCGAGGTTTTCGTGTTCGCCACGACACCACAGAACTCAGGATTTTCGGCCGATTCACCACTCAAGAAGAGGTACGGCTTGATTTTCAAAAGCGGCAATCAAATCTTGATGTCAGAATTGCCAGACGACCTGAGTCCCGGGAACAACGACAACACTCATCTCGTGATGAACCGTGCCTCCAGAATCAGTCCCGCACAGATTTCAGGAATGGATCGATCAACTGAACTGGAAGAAATCCAGGCTGCGCTGAGCAGCAAGAAGTCCGAGGGGACATTTGGTCGGGAAGAAAAAGGTTCATTCAAGGTCATTTCTTATCGTGAGGTCGAAGGAACAAATATCATGGTTGTAACAAGCCAGGTCCTCGCGGAGCATTTCAGTTATTACAAGACCCCGCTGCTGATATTGCTCGCAACCTTTGCCGTCATTCTTGCGCTTGCCGTGGGTATGCAGAAAATCATTCAGATCCGATTCAAACGAGTGAAAAAGTCTGATTGAACGGAACTTTTGCGGCAGTTCCTTCCCCCTCGGTTGGACAGAGCACACTGCATTTTTTTCCCATTTCGATTCCCTCTCGAATTGCCGAAAACCGTCTCGGAGGGGAACAACGGTGCTATCATCATTCACGACATTGCTGACAGCCGCAGTGTTGGCAGCAGGCATTGGGCCTGCGTGCATTCGTCGTTCTTCCGGCACCGACACTTCTCGACCCCCAAGTTCGCTCCCGGCACCGCGCGAAACCGCACCAGAGAGTACACCAGGCCAGTTCGG
>JBMSQQ010000130.1:0-6971 GCA_049423385.1 Silvanigrellaceae bacterium
AGCAACAGCTGATCGACACACTGTCAAACAACATTGCCAACGTCAACACGAACGGATTCAAGCGTGGACGCGTTCATTTCAACGATTTGTTGTACCAGAACCTGCGCGCGCCCGGATTGAGTTCTGCCAATGGTGCGGTTGCCCCTTCGGGAGTGCAGATCGGCAACGGCGTGCGAGTCGGCTCAATCGAAAAGTCGTTTGAGGAAGGCAGTGTCAAAATCACCAAAAACGACACCGACATCATGATCAAGGGACGTGGATTTTTCCGTATCCAGATGGGTGATGGCACGCTTTCCTACACGCGCGACGGTGCTTTCAAACGTGCCCCAGATGGTCGGCTTGTGACTGGTGAAGGCTTGCCGCTGGTGCCGGAAATTGTGATTCCCGCGAATGCGCTCCGGGTCCAGGTTGGTCTCGACGGGGTCGTTTCCGCCTCAATTCAAGGCGAAAATGAGCCGCGAAATATCGGCCAAATCCAGGTCTCCACTTTCATCAACCCTGCAGGGCTCAACTCGATTGGGCGAAACCTGTACACGACCAGCCCAGCCTCCGGGGAACCCATTGTGTCCACACCCGGAGAAAACGGCACAGGACAGCTTGGTCAAGGCGAACTTGAATCCAGCAACGTCAACATCGTGGAAGAAATGGTCACGATGATCACGGGTCAGCGTGCCTACGAACTCAACAGCAAAGTCATCAAGACAGGCGACGACATGCTGGCAACCACAAACCAGATGAGATGATGATATGCTGGCAATGGATTTTCCACCGAATGAAGCACTCGCAATTGAGTACGTGGGCCTTGCTCAGGCATCCACCACTGCAGAAATGCAGAAGGATATTCTGCGCCGGGCTCTTGCTGAACTGTTTCCGACGGTCGGAGAAATGCTGGATGTAGGCAGCAGCAAAAACAATCAGGCAAACTCCGGCGTCTTCATACGTTGCCTGAGTTGCGACATCAAAAAGGACTTCGGCAACTTTTCCATTCGCCTGCAGGAAGACGAGCGATTCAAATCCGTCGCAACTTTGCAGCGTTCGCAATTCAAGCTTGTCATCAGCACACCCGACCAGTCCACACACAATTGGAACATCGAAATCGGCAAGCGCGAGTTGGCGTGGTACCCGATGCTGAACGCCGATCTTCTCGGTTCAAGTGGACGCATTGGTCCAAACAGCGTGGTGATCCAAAGCTGCCTGAAAGGATTGAATTGTCCGACAACGCGGCTGTACTCAAGCCTTGAGGAATGCAAAACGAGGGTTCAACAATGGAGCACACGTCGCGTGGAAAGTTCTATATTCAATGGTCAATTCCAAAAGAGCTCTCTAATTCTGGCGGAAAAAATTCCATTTTTGAGTGAAGTGAAAGCCAACATGCCCGTCCGTGTCTCTGTGCTTTCGAGGAACTCAACCCTCAGCATCAAAACGTCGGCTCGCGCATTGAAAAACGGAAGCATTGGCGACTCGATTCCAGTTCAAATGCAAACGTCATCAGGATTTTCTGTCAAACAAAAACTGCTGGACGCAGTCGTGACAGGCGAAGGTGAGGTCGAAGTTGTTCGCTAAAATTATTGAAAACATCTTTATCAGATGGGAATGCACCCTGGAGTGGTACCTCCTGAGAGTCGATCATGCAAACACCAATCTGCAGAACTTCTCCAAAAAATTTGAAAGCAAGTTTGACCAGGTCTCTGAGCGCACCGACCACTCGCGAAGAATGCTGCAATGGACGCTCATTGGCATCATCATTGCATTCACGGTCATCTTGTTCAGCTGCCAAACCGCACCCAGGCCATACATGCCCCCCCAGCCCAGAAAATTCGATGCCGCACGCCCGGAACGTGAACTTGACCAGCTCTATATCAAGCGAAATGAAATGACGATTAAAAACACGGAAACAGGCTCCACGACCGGATCCATCTGGGCAGATTCAAAAGAGCCGAAGAGCTTTCTTGTTGATGCGTCACCCAATCGTGAAGGACAGACTATCACGGTCGTTATTCCGGATGAACTTCAGTTTGATCCAAAATCGAGTGGTTCTGCTGCCGATTCAGATAAAAACGGCAAAGACAAAAAGTCTACAAACAAGGAAACCGCATCAACAGGCAACAGTTCTTCGGGCCTGAAACTTACGGACCCGGATGACGCAAGTCCTGCAAGCAAGCTTGCGATGCGCCCCATAAAATCTTTCAAGATGCAGATTGTTGCCTTTGATCCCACGGGCGACGTTTTTTTGCGTGGAACTCGCAAATATTCAGGAACCAATGGCGATGAGAACTCAACAATGGTGCTTGCCAAGGTTCCCCGTCGCGCGCTGACAGGATTTGAATTGGATGCGCGCGAACTGACGGACGTCGCCGTCAGTGAGGACCTCGGCGGTCGCACACGTGAATACGCAGCACCCGGTTGGGATGAAATGGTCTCTCGCCGACTTGCAGGTTTCACGCCCGATCTGAATTCCGAACTTGCTGCGCTCGATTCACTGCGTGACGAAATCAAGACTGCCCAAGCTTCCTTGAAAGATCAGGCCAAAGCCAATGAAATGGAGCGCGAGCGGATCCGTAACGAGCGCAGTCGAATGACTGGACAAAACCCATTGACGGGCCAAGGACAGGGCTCGAACACTTCCGCGCAAAACCAAGCTGCGACTTCAGCACCGAAGGCAGCTGAAAAGGGCGAAGACAAGAAAGAAGGGGCGAAAGAATGAACACATCTGCCCTGAAGATATTTTCAACCATTGCGCTTGGAACACTTTGTTGTTTCGCGAATTCCGCGACAGCACAGACTGGCGTCGGCAAGGTTTCACAGGTTGCCACAGCAGACAATGCGTCGGTTCGCTTGAAGGATCTTGTCGAATTTCGTGGTGTGCGCAGCAATCCACTTGTTGGTCTTGGACTTGTGGTTGGACTCCCCGGCACAGGCGACAGCAAGGCGAGCCTTGCGACAAACAAATCTGCTGCCAACCTGCTCTCGCGTCTTGGATCCCAGGTGAAAGCAAATGAAGTGGTGACAAAGAACATAGCCGCCGTTGTTGTGACGGCAGAACTTCCAGCATTTGCCAGGATAGGCGACCGTCTGGACATCAAGATTGCGGCTGTGGGCGACAGTTCCAGTCTGGAAGGTGGAACACTTTTGATGACGACATTGGGCGCAGCCGATGGTCAAACCTATGCTGTTGCTCAGGGCCCGGTGAGCATGGGAGTGGCCATGACCGGGGCACAGGGCGGTGGTGGCGGCAACAACAGCAACACATCTCCAAAAACCGTGGGCATCAGCCAATCAGCGACCGTTGAGCGAGAATTTCCGGCAACTTTCATCAGCAATGGACACATTGAGTTGTCTCTGAAAAATGCCGACTTCACGACTGCACACAGAGTCACACACGCGATCAACACAAAATTCAATGAATTTCTTGCAACGCCTCAAAACAGTGGCTTGATCAGGGTCAGACTGCCTGATCAGGCTCGTGGCAATGAAAGCTTCACCCCCGTCGATTTCATGGCTGTGCTTGAACAAATCAAGGTCGAGCCCGATGGACGCGCAGTTGTGGTGATCAACGAACGCACTGGAACCATCATCAGTGGTGCACAGGTGACGATACTACCCGTGGCCATAAGTCATGGCAGCCTTGAAATCACAATCAAGGACGAAACCCGGTTTGTGAACAAGATTCCAAAGTCGACAACCGTTGGTGAGCTCGTGCGTGCATTGAACGAATTGGGTGCAGGACCAAAAGATCTTGTTTCAATTCTGCAAGCTCTTGATGCCGCCCACGCGCTCAAAGCCCAATTGAAACTCATGTGAGGTTGACCATGGCGGTTCAATCGAATCCTGCAATCCCTTCCGCGGCAAACTCGCTCAATTCGGCAGGCCTCAAAATCACTGCCCGGGATATCGGCATCGCCGATGAGAAACTTGCGGCCAAACGACAGGAAGCCGAAAAGGCGGCACAGGAGTTTGAAACCCTGTTTGTCGACATGATGGTCAAGTCGATGCGACAGACTGCAGTTCCAGAAGACTCATCGAACGCCGAGGATATCTATCAGGGAATGCTTGACTCCGAATATTCCAAATCCATGACGACTGCCAACAACTTCGGAATCCGCGAACAGATCCTCAATTGGATGGAACAAGCCGACCCAACTTTGAAAACAGCGAACACTCAAAAGACAAAATCGCAGACAGAAGACGTTTCTGCCGAGACTGCAAAAATTCAAAATGAAATGTGGGCTCTCAAGGCTGCATCCCAGGCATATCAGCTTTCGGGACAAAACCGTTAAAATTTGCGAAGGCATCCATGCCCATCATTTTCAGGTCGGACGGCAAATCGCGGCTGACCAAAAAACAGGTCCAAACTTGTGAACACTGCTCTGCAGGAGTCGTTTCCAGCACTCCATTGACGATGACAATGCCACCGCTATTGGAATACGTCTGCAGTGGAAGTTTTTCTTCCCACCGCTGCTTGAGCTCCAAAAATGACCCCGCACGCAATTTTTGCAACCACGACTTCGAAACGTGCAGCCACACACCCGTTCGACCGGGAGCAATACGTTTTGCGAGAGCAACGGAAACACGTCCCATGGTGTGGCGGGGATTAATCTCAATCATCGGGTAGAGCCTGAGGTTTCCGTCCCTGCTGCGAAACACAAATGCATCAATGCCAAAGGGCCCGGAGTAACCAAATTTGTAAAGTTTCTCGCCCGTCCATTTCGCGAGGCGCTGCATGAGTTCCTCAACACCTTGCCCCAGGGCCTCACCCGGATTTCCTTTTTGATGAAAAAATCGGACAAGTTCCGAGTCGGCGCCCGAAAGATACCGCCCCACACAATTGCCTATGTACTGCCCCTTGTCGCTGTTCAGCACCCGGGTCATACCGAGTACAATCACTTTATGTTGTGCTGAAGCAACATCGATGCGGCTCTGTATGGACAAATCGGCGACACGCTCAAAAAAAGGCTGAACGATTGGAATTTCTCCGATCTTCCAT
Source organism: Silvanigrellaceae bacterium (assembly GCA_049423385.1). Lineage (GTDB taxonomy): Bacteria > Bdellovibrionota_B > Oligoflexia > Silvanigrellales > Silvanigrellaceae > RFOM01. Next base: position 4,985 of record JBMSQQ010000130.1, read on the forward strand.
GATTTTTCGAACCACCTGCGGATTTGCTCGGGCTGCTGCTCGAATGGTCCATCGTGAATGTCTCCAAAAACACGATGTCTGCCCGATGCGCTCCAAGGCCTCTTCGCAACAAATCTCTGGGCGACTTCCAGTTGATTGAAATTTGCCAGGCATGAATCAAATTCCTCGGGGCAATGGACAACGACACCTGTGGCCTTCAAGTCGACCAAGGTATCATTTGGCCCAAGTTCAACGAGAAATTCCTGAAGTAGTGCAAGAGCGGTGGATTTTGAATGGATTTTCCTGAGGCCTTCGGAATCACCTTTGAATTGACTTTCAGGGCTCAATCCAAGTTTCGCCTCCAGACGCAGGGTTGAGGGCGAGACAGACCATGGAAAAACAGCAGAGAGCGCACGTCCACGCAGCGTCTCAACAAGCGACGACTCCGAAGTGCCAGCAGCCAAAAATTCGGGAAGCAAAAATCCGGACGAACGCAAACGAAGTAAAAAATCCGTTGGCAACTGCCGCGAAATCAGCACAAGGTCGGTCTGGGCTGCCAAATACAACATCACTGGCGACAAATCGTCCCGCGCTTGCTGGAGTTCCGCACTCATGATGGGGGGCTGAGCTGCACCCGTTCGGATATCCTCCTCTGCATCGGGATTGAATAGAACAATCCTCGGCGGACGCCCTTTGGACTTGCTGAAAACATGCAACGAATTGATGAATTCCTCCGACAGACCAATCTCCCGCCGGTAATCAGCCTGAAAGAGCGTGCCTTTTGCTCGAGACGGGTTGATCTCTGCCCCCAAGGAACGACAAAATGCCTGCCAATCCGTTTCGCTGTCGGTCTTCCAGCGACGAAACCAATTGAGTCCATGCTTGACGTGGCTGATTTCATCCAAAAGCACGCGCTGCATCAGTGCTGCGGTTTTCTCGTCACCCAACTCCGACAAAACATCCCGAAAATAAGCGGCAAAGTCGATATTTGCCTGCTCAAACGTCAAGCTCATCCGACAAACGTAGTCCATGGGAGACTGCATCGACCCGCACTGGGACCAAAAGAAATCATTCAGGGGTATGTCGCCAAATTCCATTCCCAACTCGGACATTCTCACCATGTACGACATCATGTGCCGCTGTTCATCCCGCATCGTATGGGCGATGCCCATGCGGAAGGCAGCAGGAGCATTGGGAAACTTCAACAAAGCCAGAGCCATGAGTTCAAGCGCGAGCAGTTCATGATTTGCAAAAAAATGAAGCAAGAGGGCTATGTTTGAAGATTCGAGCAGGTCCGACCGGGACGGAAATGCGACCTTCGTTGAAGCCTGAAACCGATCCAGTGAAAGACGAGCCGAACGGGTCGGCTGCTCGGGGAGAATCACACTCACATCAGGATTGTTGTCAGTAAAAAAATCGACGCCGGCCAGCTTTTCCGACAACTCACCCGAGAGCAAAATTTTCCTGGCAAACTCCGACAACTCCATTGATAGACCCCAGAACTCCCCTAACTGACAACGGCAATCAAAAAACGTCTTGCAACAAAAATCCGACACTTTCCAGTGCAATTCGGGACATTATCCAATGACCATCCTGGTTCGGGAAATTCTTGCCGGCGGTACCGCCGACATACGGCCAGATTTTCACCCCTTGCCCAGCCTGCAATCTGACAAGCTGAATACAAAACGTCCTGAAGTCCTTGGGAGTCGCTATGTCATCGAAAGAAGAAAAGAAGCCAAAAGAAGACAAAAAGGCTGGCGAGGCAAAAAGTGAAAAAGGACCACCAGATGAGATCAGCGAAGCAAGAAAAAAGCGAAAGCTGGTCCTCATCCTGGGAATTGGTGGCGTGATTGCTTCAGCATCCGCAGCAGGCGGCTTCTTTGTTTACAAAACGTTTGTCCAGAAGGGTGCCTCTCTCGCTGCAAAAGCTCCAGCAAACACACAGGAGCATGCAGCTCCATCGGACAAAAAAGATGACGGCCATGCAAACAAAAAAGAGGACGGCCAT
>JBMSQQ010000131.1:0-6566 GCA_049423385.1 Silvanigrellaceae bacterium
TGCGGCGCTCGCACCTGAAACGAGTGCGTCTACCAATTTCGCCATCTGCGCACGGCGAAGCTGTGGTATTCTAGCGGAATCCGGAAGTCAAGCACGGAGAGACCATGACTGAAGCCCCCGCACTGTTCATCGAAATTGTTATTCTGGCTGTTCTGATTCTCATCAACGGCATGCTCTCGATGGCTGAAATTTCATTAATCTCTGTCAGCAAAAGCAATCTCGAAACACTGTCGAAACAGGGCGACAAAGGCGCCACAGCTGCCCTCGACATCAGCAAAAGACCATCTGAACTGCTTTCCACCGTGCAAGTTGGAATGACCTTGATCGCCTTTACGGCTGGAGTCTATTCGGGAACAACCTTTGTTGAACAGTTGGCACCCGTTTTTCTGCAATTGGGGCTTTCCACGCGGTATGCACAATTGCTTGCGTCGGTGCTGGTCGTGCTGGTGATCACCTTGGTCACAGTTGTTTTTGGTGAACTTGTCCCCAAAAAAATCGCACTTCACGCTCCAAATTCTGTCGCCTTGTGGGTTGGCAAGCCAGTCGTTTTTCTGGCCCGCTTGTTCCAGCCCGTCGTATTTGCTTTGGCAAAAACAACCGACGTCATTTGCCAGTTGCTTGGCTTGAACAACCTCGGCGACGCGTCTGCATCCAGGCAGGAGGAAATCAAAACCCTTCTCCAGGAAAGCGCAAAAATAGGTGCGTTCGATGCAACCGAGCAACGCATGGTGCAGGGGGTCTTTGCATTCAACGAGGCCCGCATCAGTTCCTTCATGACTCCACGTCCTGAGGTCATCTGGCTTGATATCGACGACCCCGCAGAAAAAAATCGAAAAAAAATAATCAATGCTCGACACTCGCATTTTCCAGTCGTCAAGGGCTCATTGGACAACGTGGTTGGCGTCATCCACGTGAAGGATATTCTCAGCAGGCAGCTGCTGGGGGAACCCTTCGACCTCACACTGTATCTGGAACAGGCACTCTTTCTTCCGGAAAAAGCAGATGCATCGCGAAGTGTTGAGCTTTTCAGAAACTCGGCAACCCACTTTGCGTTTGTTGTTGATGAATATGGAAATATCCAGGGTGTGCTGACGCTGACCGATATTCTCCGCGCCATCGTTGGCGACTTTGCAGACACGATGGACGACAAATCCACAACGATACTGAAACGCCAGGATGGCTCTTGGGTTGTTGATGGCCTCGTCACCGTCCAGGAACTGCGTGAGCGCCTGCAGCTGCCAAAATTACGAGGTGAGGACAGCGGAAACTTCCACACCGTTGCAGGATTTGTACTGAGTGAACTTGGAAAAATCCCAAGCACCACCGACTGGTTTGTTGCCGACGACGTTCGCTACGAAGTTATCGACATGGACGGCAATCGCGTCGACAAGGTCTTGATCAACTTCATCAGCAAGCAACCATGAAAAACATCATTCGATTTCACGAATGTCGATGTATTCAACCTTGAAGGCCGGCGGAACGAAAGATCGGCTCTGGATTCCAGCAAAATCCTTGAACGCATTCAGGCATTCGAATTGATATGTGCCCTGCTCTGAGACTTTGTTTGCGCGACACAACGAGACTCCGTTGTCGGTTCTGGTCAACCTGCCCATGCGGTAGCCAATATACTTGGGCGTGGTGATCACCAATTCATAGGTATTGGCCACCTGCCAGCTAGTTCCAAGTCCAATCTGAATCATCGTTTTCGGATCAACGGCAGTCAGGTCGATCGCGCCGCCATTTGAGCTGTAGAACTTGAATCGCATTTCATCGACCTTGATTGCTTCGGAAATGAAACCAACCTTGTCGAGATAGTCCTTGCAGATTTCAGGAAGACGATTGCGATAAAAGCCGGTGAGTTTGATGGCGTCGAAATATTCGCGTTTGGGACGCGTGTAGCTGAAATCGACCCGTTGAGCCTTGTTAAACGAAACTCCCACAGACAAAGGCGAATTTCCCTTGCCAAGAGCATCCACAAGACCAATGCGGGCATTGCCCGTGACCTGGTAAGCGCTCGACTTCATCGGCAACTCCGTGTTGTCGACAACTCTCAACTGGGTGGGCGAACCTTCGATTTGACTCGGAAAGCAACTTTCCGGCGGGGCAATCAGCTGCATCTCGTAAGGCTTTCCACCAACGAGCGTGCCTGTTCCGGCAAACTCGAGAGGAGTTTCATAAGGAATAAAGCCCACGTTCAACACTTCGGCACGCAGCAACGCTTCAGGATTTCCGTTCCCACAGGCAACAAGAAAGGCGGCGCCAAATGGCACCAAAAAACGGTTCAACATACCAGACCCCTACCTCTAAGTTTGATAGGAGCTTCGGAATCCGGGCTGCAAAATTTAACTGTTTTTTCCAGGAAGGTGGTCGTTTCGGCGATTGTCGAAAAACAAGATGCGAAACTATTCCAAGCAAAGCCAGCGGCTTGAAATCAAAGTCTGCGAATATTCCAACGGACTGTTTTTTCTTTCACAGGTGCATTCAATCGCAATTGATCAAGCAATCGCTCGACGACAAAAAGTGCGACCTGCTCCACGCTTTGTGGTCGGTTGTAATATGCAGGCATCGCCGGAACCAACAGCGCACCCGCTTGAACAAGGGTCAGCATGTTCTGCAGATGGATACTGCTGAGCGGGGTCTCTCTTGGCGAAATCACCAATGTGCGTTTTTCCTTGAGCATCACATCTGCACATCGCTCCAACAGGCAAGAACTCATGCCATGCGCAATACGCGAGAGTGTTCCCATGCTGCAGGGGACAACCACCATATGAGTGGCTCCCTCTGATCCACTCGCAATGGGCGCATAAAAATCATCGTTGGCAAAAACGCGGAGCTGTGAAAGCTGGTGTGGGCCAAGCCCTCGCGCAACCGAGGCGTTGACCACACCCTCGTTGGTCTCAAAGCGAGTTTGCAGGCCACTGCCGAGCACAGTCGCAAGCAATGAATCCGCTGCCAGTTCGGTGGTGACAACCTTGCGAGCCGTGTCTGTGGCAACAACGTAAGTACGCACGCCGGCATGCAACAACATTTCGAGCATGAGTTCTGCATACACGGAGCCACTGGCTCCAGTGACGCCCAAAACAACCCGTTCCTTGGCAAGTTCAACCGCGTTCATCATGTGCTTTTCTCCCGCCGTGGGTTTCCGTCGAATTAGCCCGAAAAACAAGTGTTATGTGGGTCAATGACCAACGATTCGACAGTCGGTTGAATTTGTCTGGGGTCTTGACCTTTTAAGCAGCCGGCCCCACTGGATAACGAACCAAAAGGATTAAAAAAAACAACTCCCGACAACTCTGGCACAGTTTTTTCTTGGGGAATTGCGGACGGAGCACGGTTTCACCAACCCTGAGTCCGTGCTAGTTCGAGCCGACAGGAGCACATCATCATGCTGACCCGGTTGATACATCATCTGTTCGTGTCTGCCGCAGCCCTGTTGTTCGTCACGGGGTGTCTGGTCGTGACGATGGCTATTCGCGAGATGAATGCCCGCCAAGCCTATGAACAGCAAATGGCAAACGTTGAAATCATTGCCCCTGCAGGATTTCCAGAGCAAAATCAGGAAACGATCGACATCGCGATGACCATGTATTCGATCGAACGATCTTCCACCGTGGATGGCCCGGATTTCGATCCTGCACTTTCTGATCGCGGACTGACTACCGGAGGGCTCATTCTACCCCAGAAACGAGTGACCATTGGTCCGGCAGCGTTCACCAGCTGGGGAGTCCTCGGCTCGACACTTGCACACGAAATTGAAGTCCACGTGCCACAATCGTTTTTCAAAGTGGTTGCCACGGATCAATGGATGCAATGGAGCCTGACAGCCAGACGCATTGCTGGAAAGGTTTTTCCGGCTTTGGCGCCCGGACCCAAGGAGCTTTTTGAAAACGACGGAACATGGGCGGCAGAACGCGCCGCGTACCTGCACGAGATTCGCAACGCAAAAAGATTCGGGCTGTCGCAGGAAGAGTTGGGATCAATCTGGCGGGTGATGGACTACTATTATCCGAGCGAAAAGAAGGGCGAATCGTCGCACCTGAGCGCCTCGTCGCAAAAGAACCACGAGGAGCCCAATTCGAGCGAAGATATCAGGGCTTCGGACCTGTAACCAAAAGCTTGCGTCCAACGTCGAACAGAATTTCGACTTTGTTGAGTCCGCCGACTGCCATCACAAATCCCAATCCAAATGTTTTGTGGTTCACAACATCACCAGGGTTCAGGTGAATCTTTATGCTGTAATCCTTGGGTGCGATCTTGGAGGCTTTCAAGGCCGCCTTTTTGTCGCTGAACAACTGCTTGTCTTCGCTGCTCGCTGACAACATGCTCAAGGGCAAAGCCACGCCGCCCTTTGAACTCGATTTGGATTCGGAATCATCCTTGGACTTCTTTGCCTTGGGCTTTGCCTTGGCGCGTTTCTTGACTGCACCCTCGCCCAACAGCGCCTTGCCACCGGAATCCAAATCAAGATCAACTTCTTCATCACGTTCAGACACGGAATCATCCTCCACAGTTCTATTTTTAAGGTTATCGACTGATTTTACTCCACGAAAAGCATGCTCCGACTTGCACGTGTTGCACTGGACGCGCTCCGGTTTGTCCTTGCCACTGGCAGTGACAACCGTATGGGTCAAGTTGAGTCGGCATTTGCCGCAGTAGCAGACGACATCGCGGCCCACCAGCGACTTGCTTTTGTTGGTGCCAACGAGAAACGAATTGCCTTGCGACGAAAAACTCATTGAAACTACCTCGAGCCGGAATCTCCGGCCATGAACATTGCGATTCCAAAACTATGGAAAAGCTGAGACGACTGCTCAGAAGAGCGAACCACGGAGTACAGTAACCGAGCCTGCTGTGACTTCACAACCACCCCACCCGCGATTCTGTGCCTGCTTTGCTTCGGATCGAACCCATAACTCACTGCAAAATCGAGAAAATCACGTGGGAACACGGTTGCTCCGACAAGTATTTCCCGAAGAGTGTCGGCGTCAAAGTGAAGATCACCGTTGAAAAGAAAATACTGGCCAATCTGGAGACTTGCGCCCGCTCCATGGTTTTTCGGAGTCTTGGTGGAGTCGTAAATACCATCGCTGCTCAAGCCGACCAAAAGTCCCTCGGCAAGCGTATACGTCAGCCCCACACGCAATCTCTGACCCGTTTTTTCGGTCACAAGACCCGCGGGAGGCAGCCGTTCCTCCGCGAATTGGACGTAGTCACCCGCCAACCCGATATTCAAGCCACTGCCAAAGGCCTCGGCCAGGCCAAGCGTATAGCGCCGATCCATCGCACCTGTGACCTTTTGCGTCTGTCGAAACTTGAAGCATGCAGCAAGTTCCGAGGTCATTGAATCGCAGGCCCCAGCCTCCACGATTCGCGATTTCTGACCAACCCAGCCAAATTCGCCTCCAACGGTGTACGACTTTTGCAAGGCAATTCCGGCGGGATTGTGATCCGCCGCAGATGCATCGGTCACATGGGCGAAGCCGCCTCCCAGAAGAGTCGCGCTCACGCCCATGTCCCGCCACAAATCCGCAGTCGTCGGGGCTGCCTGGGAAACTTGTGTTGAAATCCCAAAGGAAAGCGACACAACAGCAACGATGCAACGAAATCCGCGCGAAATTCCACTTGCAATGTTGCTTCGAGAAAAATCAACAAGAATCATGAACACCATCGCTCGTTCCCGAATGGATTGTTTTTAACATCAAGAACCTTGATCATAACCTGAATTGTCGATGGAAACATCCGAACGCGCCAGAATGCTTGCAAGTCCACCAAGCCGCTGACGCAGCACGAATTCCGCCGATTCGCTTGCACGCCAATCCAATTCCCATTCCAGAACCATTGTCTTGTGTGGCACAAGCTCGCGCTCGCGCGATGACAAACCACGGCCAAAGTTGACCAAGAGAAAGCATCGGGACCAATGAACCTGCTCAAACCGGACAATCGGAAATTCCTGGGACACTTCGAGCTGCTCAATCAGCTTTCGACCTGGTTGATCATGTGTGGCTTCGTCATTCTTGAGAGGTCCCTCGCCGCGGGTGGTGGCAACCGTGAGATCAATTCCATCTGAAGGGTCCCGGATGAGTATGCCGGCGCACGCCGATGCGAGCTGGCCACCAATATCATCCAGCAGAACCACTCTCAACCTGCGTTTCTTGAGAACCCTCCGTGCGGAGCCATGCGCTGCAAAATCCGTTTGCTCAGCCCAGTTGCAGCAAAGATCAGCTATCTTTTCCAGCTTGGCGGCAATGTTGATCAACTTGAGCCCACGCTCGACCGCATTGGGATCGCGCGGAGCGGACAAAAAGATATCCTTTGCAATCTGTACAATCGCCTGTTGGCAATCATCGACAGCATCATCTAGTTCAAAGATTTCCTGAATGCGCGAATGATCATCTTCAAACATTGCGACATACGACCGGGTGAAAAGGTCCTTCACATGTGAAATCATTTCGACCAGCAATTGGCGGCTTTCCGCAATTTCTGCGGTCGCAAGTTGACGGGCGAGACTTTCGACAGCATCCCCCATGCGCTCGATGTGATGTGCGATTTTCGCCGTTGCATACACC
>JBMSQQ010000132.1:0-6543 GCA_049423385.1 Silvanigrellaceae bacterium
CAGATTGTCGATGCGCCGATTGCGCTTGCTCTTCGGGATTGGGATTACAAGCAGCAGCTCTACCAAAAGCAAACACGCCAACTGCATTCATGTGTTCAGATTCGAGTGCATGACACTGGTGGAATTTTGCCTGCTCCAGATCAAAAACATTGCAAAGTTGCAATGATCAACGAAAACGAAGCAGTCGTTTCGGGTGGATTGTGTTATTTTATGGTCTCTTCAAAATCGAATTTCGTACTCAAATACGAGATCCAAACACAGTGTGCCGACGAACAACAGTTTTCAGCAGCAGGACTGGAGCCACTGGATATCTTTGGTTTGGCAGGCTTTTATCTTTCAGGCGATTCTTCAGGGCAAAGTCCGAATCTGGTGCCTTTGGGCTCAACAGGTTTGCGCATGACAATAGAACCCACCGAACCTTCAGTGAAACTGTCGACCGACATGGGGATTGGCAATCCGCGTTGGCCCGTGGTTGCGTATCCAGATGTTCATATGGGCTCGTTTGAAATCATTCAAGAAAGCCAATCGGCGACAGCGGGTTTGAATCATCTGCTTTTTGCCCAGAGTGGCTGTCGCGACGAAAGCAATCAGGAGTGCAATTTTCATTTCCCGCTGGGCATGCAAATGAACTTGCGTGAAGTGGGGCCAGATGGCAGCACGACGTTGCTTGACCAATGGTATTTCGGAGGGGTTGTGCCACCGTTCTGGCAAGGATTTATCCCGGGGGCACGGCAAGTTTCAAATGTTGCGTTACGTTCCGGGCATCGATATCGCCTTGAAGCCGATCTCACTTTCTCGTCGATGTATTATAGACTTTTCAGAGATGGCTTTTCAAATTTCATGATCAATCAATGGAATTGGAGTATCGACCCGACGCAACCTTTGGGCCCATTGCAGCCAGTCGCAACGATTCCTGCTTTGAAGGCCATGTCACCCAACAGACCTTTGCCTGATTTGCCACCTTTGTTGTCGGGCGGTGCATCTGATCTTGCCGTTCAACTGAGTCGCCTAAGAAGTTTGTTAACGGATATCGATTGGCCACCTGTGTACGAGCAGATGTGTGGAGCGAATGGGTGTGTTCGCGCCGTGGATGGGCAGGCCAAATTGAAGGTTGGGGTGGATTTCACCATCGATGGTTTCGTCGATGGGAAGGCTCAAACTTCGAACCTTCGCAGCTGGCGAGAGTCAGCATTTCTTCCGGAATACAATCAAACCACAAATGCTTTGATGAGGCCGCAATGCGATTGATGAAAAACCCATTCATAGGCCTCGGAAAATTCGTGTGCGCCATCTTTATCGCTGGCTCTGTATTTCAATCCGCTGCATTGGCTCAAGAGTTCAGCATTGTTGGCGGATGGCCATGCAATGTTTGGATGGATCATGCAGGTGACGAAGGTGCTGTTGGCAATTATGCTGATTTTGAAGTGAAGTCGAGTCCCACAGCAGCAACCTGGAGCAGTGGATACATCTACGGGGCTGTCTCGGATTATCTCACCTCATTGGGCAAAACCTTCAACACTTTGATTGGCAATCTTCCGCTGTTGAAGCCACTGAGTTTCAATTTACAGTCCGACAATTTTGGCGGCAAGTTGGGAGTTGATGTCTGCATTCCTGTGGTCAACGCCACACGAGATGAGCCTGTGACCTGGACTGTTAATGTGTCAAGTGTGAGTGCGTTGATTGCGCCTGTTGAAGGGGATTGGTTTCAAGCCACAACTCCCAAGGTTGACATGCAAATTCTGGCATCCAATTGCAACTCGAGTCCTGGAACAAACATGTCGACCACAAATCCGCTGCTGACCGACAAATGCGTGATTACCTCGAGGCCCGCAACTGGTACGGAATTGTTCACGGCTTCTGGACAGCAATTGAATTACAACTTCAAAAACCTGGCCACCCGCGAAATGGCGCTCCGCTTTTCCTTTCAAGAGCAGTCGACAGCACTAAGGCCACATCGACTTGATGCTGGCAAAATCAATATTGAGCTTTTTGATGATCCTCTGCCACCCTTATTGGTTGGTGACTTGCTCGGAAAACAATTGTTTTATGCGCCCGAAAGTGACCTTGTAAACTGGCCCGGATGTGCAAACTTCAACACCACCACCGACTACGGAATTGCTTTTTCTGCGATGAATCTGCAAGGACCCAACTCGAATCTTGATTTGCGCTGGACCGGAAATGACAACGATTGCACAAAGCAACAAGGATGCGCTGACGGGAACAAGGGCGGAAACAATTTCAGTTTTCCTGTGATCGTTTATCTTGAGGATGGCACGGTGGCTGCTCCCAATACATCGCCAACTGCCAAGGTGGGAAGGTTCATTGGACTTTTCGATGATTTTGTATTCAGCGGAGAAACCAAGTTACCTTCCGATGGTAAAATTGAGTTTTTAACCGGCGTTGATAAAGTCTACCGGGATGGTGGAAAAGCGTTTTTCTCAACGACTGTTTCACGATTCGTAGGGCCACCCGATGGGCCAGGGGTGTGGAGAAGTTGTCGGGTTTGGTTCAAACGCGACAATGGGTTCTCGTGTGCGTCGTTGCCCACACCCGAGTTGCAGTATTTGTGCAATAATATGCTCTAAATGCGTCGCGAAAGAAATCGGATTCCGTGGTCGCGATGGAAACAAAAGCCGGAGCGTTTGCCCCGGCTTTTGTTTTTTCATTTTCAATTTGAATTACCCCGGTGGCCTCAACGCGTATTGAAACGGTGTGAAGTTGCCTTTGTACCCCAGCAGATCGCGTGTGTGGAGAAATCCTTGGTTGTCGATGACGCGTGCCAGCGAGGATGTGTCGTCGATCCAGCCTACGAACATAAAAACGTGGGCCGGAATTCCCCGAGATCCGTCGAGGTCGAGTGTGAATGCCACATCACCCGGTGCAAGGTCACGCAGATTTGAAACACGCCTCCATCCGAGGTTTTGTTCCAGGTATTCCGAAAGGGCAGCTGTCCATGTGCTGATGTTGTAGCCCTTGCCATTGAGTGCTTTGGGTACGGGAACACCCACGTTGCGCAGAGCGGTGCTGATGAATGCAACGCATCCGTTTTGGGTGGTGCCAAACCAACTCATCACCTGAGAGTATACCGACTTGTAATTTGTTGGATTGGAATAGAAGGAAAGCAACTTGCCGGCGACTCCGCGCAGGTTGGCAGGCGTCCACGGTATGTTTCCCGGACCAACGATATTGGGTGCGGGGGCGGGCGGAGCTTTTTTGCCGCGCAGAACATCGAGTGGCCAGCGCATGCTTTCGCAGACGAATCCCCATTGAAGACTTTTGCATTGTTGAACCTGATCTTCTTTAAAGGGACCATAACCGTAGTCTTGGTCGCTACAAGCGTCGAGCGTGGAATTGAAAACGCTGCCTGGTGCGCAACGTGCAACACCCCGCAGTGCTCCTGCAAAATAGATATCCCAATTCTCCTCAGCGCAGTCTGCTGATCCTATGCCGCGAAAATTCTCGCAGGCTTTTTTCATGTCCTGCGGAAACGGACCAATGGCATATTGGTTTGTCATGCAAACTGGATAGACGGGGTGCAAAAGGGCCCCGTCCGGACACCACAGTATCATTTGTGTGGTGCCGAGGGCAGGGTGGGAAGTTCCAGGCACTGGTAATTGTGAAGCTTTCCGCAGTGGCGATCGATATGAGAAAACTTGGTCACGAAATCAAGGCGCACATTGCTGCGACCGGAATTGTACCCGTAACCCGGGTAGCCGACATTTCCATGATAACCTGGATATCCAAATCCGTATCCGGCATAGGGAAAGTCTGTCGAGTGGCAACTGCTGTCTTCGTTGTCGCAGCGATCTGCAACATCGAAGGCGTCTCCGAAATGTTTGCCATAGTACCATGTTGAGCCCACACGGAAGTTTCCTTCCCAACCGCTCAGGTTTCCACACACACGGTATCCGTGGCAAAGCCGCCCTTGGTCGAAAATGAAAAAGTTCATGGTTGTTCCGGAAGGCAAATTCGCACTGGACTCATGGCAGTCCAGAAACACGGTCATTTTTTTGGGATTGGCGACGTCGCCAGAGTCGTCCTTCATGACAATCACGAGATCCTGACAAGCTCCAGGTGGAGTTACGCTTCCCGTGGTTTGGTCGGCCATCGCGACCTGGTTCGACAACGTAACAAACATCAGTGCTTGGGCACAAACAGCAGCAGACATGATCTTTTTCATTGTGCTTTCTCCTTGGTGAAACTTGCGGAACGGACGTGAACATAAAATCCACTCATGCCGATGTCGACGCCTTACTGTTCAATCTTTCTGAATTGGGAAAATCTGCTGTGGACGGGGTGAAGCCAATCAGAGCTATATGGACTCAACACAAAAGGAGGTGTCACGCATGCAGACGTATGTAGGCGAACGCGTGTTGAGACGATGGGGTCTGGCATTTTTTTCGGTTGTTGCGTTCATGGAGGCGCGTGCAGATCCATGGGCACCTGGCCCGTGCGGAGCAGATGGGTTCTGCACGATCATCAGTGTTCAACATTCTGTTGAGCAACGCAATCCGCAACCCGCTGGAGTGGTGGTTGGAACACTGGATGACAACGGTTTCAAACCATCACCTGTGAATGCAGGTGGCGCGCGCAAGATCTGCCGAAAGGAAGTGCGGGTTCCACGAGTTGTTCACGATGCAGTGACGAAAATGTTCAGCGCTGTCATCGACAAAGGTGTTGCCGGGGCATTGCCTCCGTCACTGACGCCTTCGGAGCAAACCATGCTGCTTTATTACAACACGATTATGCAACAAACGATGAATTTTCAGTGCGACAAATAAACCAATTCCTGGACGAAGGAGGATGTTGAATGAAAAAGATTTTGGGAACGATTCTCTCGTTGGCTGTGTGCGGAACCGGATTTGCTCAAGTGCGCAAGCCCGAAGGTGGTGGCGTCAATTGCTCACCGGATGGCCAGTGCGTCATTTTTGAAGTGAATATTCAAATGGACAGCAGTGCCGATCGTCCGCTCATCAAGAACTCGCCGATCATCTATCTGGATGACACAAATTCCTACACCACCACCGTGATTCGTCGAGGTGACGTGTGCACCAAGCAGGTCAAGGTGCCTTATCCGGTTTATGAATCGATTGCCGCCATCATGTCGACGCTGGATGGCAGCAATGGAGAACCTCCACCTGCATTTACTCCAGCTCAGCAAACCATGCTTCTGTTCTATACGACACTTATGCAGCAGACGTTGTCGTTCACGTGTTCGACATCAGACCTCAACTGATTTGACTTCGATGTTTTAGGGTCCCCAATGGTCGATTGACCTCGATTTATTGGGGACATTTTTGTTTGAAATCCGATCCGTTGTGGTTCTCCTTTAAGCTTTCCATTTTTCGAACACATCTGAATAATGCGCAATTGTGTTGCATTTTAATATCCGACATTTGAGGTTTCTGTCGCTTGTCACTAATCTTCGACGTTCGACCCGGTGTTGGGTTGATCAGGAGTAGCGACGACTGATGGACAAAACCATTCAGAAAATAGCCCGTGGTTATTTGCGATTTCGTGAGGATTTCCTGGCAGAATCTGGCGATTTTTATCGTAGCCTTGCCAGTCATGGCCAAAAGCCTCGGGTTGCAATCATATCATGCTCAGATTCACGCGTGGATCCGGCTGTGATAACAGACACGAAGCCCGGCGAAATGTTTGTCCTGCGCAACGTTGCCAACGTGATTCCCGAGCGCACCAGCGAGACGGCCTGGGGCGTGCGTGCCGCACTGCAATTTGCGATAGAGGTTTTGGAAGTTGATCACTTTGTTGTCTGTGGCCATTCCGGATGCGGTGGAATACAAGCTGCGCGGCGCAACGAAATGAGGGGACCAAATGGCCAAAAACTCGACGACTTGAGTGTTTGGCTCAGGCATCTGAGCGAGAAATTTGCGCCGCTCGAAGAACAGGCTAACCAACTGGACCCCGAATTGCGGGATGAATTTTTCGAAAAAATTGGTGTCATCAATTCCATCGGCAACCTGTTTTCGTTTCCGGAAATCGAACGTCGTGTGAAGGATGGAAAGCTCCATCTGCACGGATGGTATTTTGATATCCAGCGCGGTGAATTGATGGCATACGACGCGCCCACTTACAGTTTTATGCCTTTCGACAAGCTGTTTCAAAAGTGATCTTGAAGTGATTCTTTGCCTTGTCGACTTTTAATTTTCTGAGTCCGCGTAAAGAATATTGATTCCCTCAACGTCTTTCGCATTCGGATAAATGATTGAAAGATTGAAGTTGAAAGTCCTGTAATAGCACCGGCTCATGAACGAGAATGGGTTATAGGCCGACACAACTCTAAACTCGCCAGGTGCATCTCCTGGCTGCTCCGCAAAGTCATCACAGGTTCGCTCAGGGTGAGCGTCTTCGTGCCGTAATCCAATGGCATGACCAAATTCATGGATGGCTGCCGTCAGGGCAATGTTTCGTTTGCCCATAGAGTTCAGTTCGGCGAACAGAACATGAAATTCCGGATCGGCGTCCTTGAAAGTACGATTGAGAACAAGACGCAAGGGTCGATTGGCGTCGCGCAACCGTGGA
>JBMSQQ010000133.1:0-6252 GCA_049423385.1 Silvanigrellaceae bacterium
CCCATGCGCGGCGTGCAGCAACTGTTTTCACCGCGGCAAAAGAAAGATTTCGAAGCATGGACAGAGGTGGTCCAGAAGCTTGCCCAACGCTATGCGGGTCGTTTTTTCATGGCACTCACGCCTCCCAGCACGCCATTCGAGCGGCAGGCTTTTGCCAATCACCTGCAATGTCACAGGCGTTTTGGAATTCCGCTGGTGGCAACTCCCGACGTCTTTTTTCATTCACCCGAGCGCAAGGAATTGCACGACGTCCTCACAGCCATTCGGCTCAATCGTCCGCTTGAAAGCATCGACTGGGCATGCTTCCAAAACAGCCGCCGCAGTATTCCCTGCGCACAACAATTTGAACTCGAATTCCCGCGGGTTCCCGAAATCACCGACGCGTTGGCAAACAACCGCGCACTCGCCGGCTTTTTCCAGTTCTCGCTCGATGAACTCAAATACCAATATCCGTCGAAATTCATTCCGGCCGGACACACTGCGGAAACCTTCCTCGAATTCCTTGTCCATCAAGCACTCGATTCACGCTACAACATGCAACCACCACAACGGATACTCGAACTCGTCGACAAGGAAATGCGGCTGGTGCGCGAATTGAAATTCGCCGACTACTTTCTCACCGTCTGGGACATCGTCCGTTTTGCCCGCGAGCGAAACATCCTCTGCCAAGGGCGTGGTTCATCGGCAAATTCGGCCATCTGTTTTCTGCTGGGAATCACTGCGGTTGACCCGATGGTGTCGGACGTCCTGTTTGAACGCTTCATCAGCCGTGAACGTGGCGAACCTCCCGACATCGACGTCGACTTCGAACACGAAAGACGTGAGGAAGTCATTCAATACATCTATGAGCATTATGGCCGCGGACATGCCGCCATGGTGGCCAATGTGATCACCTTCCGCAGGCGAGGTGCAACGCGCTTTGTCGGCAAGGCACTCGGACTCTCGGACGAAGAACTCGACGAACAACAGTCACCCGAATTCACCGCACGGTGGCAACACTTCATCGACGAAATCAAAGGTTTCCCTCGCCACCTTGGAATCCACTCGGGTGGATTTGTCATCAGCCACGAACCGTTGCATTTTTTGAGTCCGGTCGAACCCGCCACCATGCCTGGCCGCAGCGTGGTGCAGTGGTGCAAGGACGACATCGAGGCTTTGGGCTTGTTCAAGATCGATGTGCTTGCGCTGGGTATGCTCACAGCCTTGCGCAAGACGTTTGCCGAACTCGCACGCCATCGCGTTTGCTTGCCAGGCACACTCGTTCCCATCCGGCTCGACAGCATTCCCGCCGAATGCCCCAAAACCTACGACATGATCTGCGAAGCCCGCACCACGGGTGTTTTTCAAATCGAAAGCCGGGCGCAAATGTCGATGCTGCCCAAGGTCAAACCACGCACTTTTTATGACATCGTCATCCAGGTCGGCATCGTTCGCCCGGGCCCGATTGTTTCGGGAATCGTGCCAACCTTTGTCCGCAGAAAACAAGGACGCGAGAAAATCACCTATGCACACCCTAGCCTCAAGCAAATCCTCCACCGCACACTCGGAGTGCCTGTTTTTCAGGAGCAGGTCATGCGCATTGCCATGGCGGTGGGGAATTTTTCCGGTGGCGAGGCCGATGAACTGCGACGCGCCATGGGAGCCTGGAAATTCACCGGACAAATTTCAAAATTCGAGGAGAAGCTCCGAACGGGCATGAAACAAAACGGCATTCCCGATGATTTTGCCGACCTCATTTACAAACAGATCGAAGGCTTCTCGCAATACGGTTTCCCCGAATCACACGCCACCAGCTTTGCCCATCTCGCCTATGCATCGTGTTGGCTCAAGGCGCATCATCCAATTTATTTTCTGGCCGGACTGCTCAATTCGCAACCGCTCGGGTTCTACAGCCCGCACAGCCTCATCCAGGAAGCACAACACAACGGGCTCGAGGTTCATCCGCCGTGCATCCTGCGATCGGGTTGGGATCACTACGTCACCCGCCGCGGCAGCCTGCAACTCGGGCTCCGTTTTTTGCGCGGCATCAGCGAAGAACGCGCGCGCGAGTTTGTTGCCCAACGGCAGGATCTGCTCCGCAGCCGCAAACAGGCCGGCAACAATGCGATGTCGTCATCACACAGCAATTCGCCCGGCGAAAACGTCGGCAGCCTGCTCGACCTGCACGACGTCATTGCTCTGTGTGATTGTTTTTATGCGCACGAAAAAATCCTGCTTGCCCAAGCCAATTGCTTTGCACTTTACGACTCCAACCGGCGCAACATCCTGTGGCTGCTCATTGCCCGTCCGTCGGCACTCATGCCGGATGTTGACCATGTGCTCTTCCCCGAAAAACCCACGCTCCACGAAGCATGGGACAACATGCAAGACGACTTTGCGAGCAGCGAGAGCACGTTTGGTCCACACCCGATGCTGCTGCTGCGCAACATTGGCTGGCCGTATGCATTTCCGGTCGAGAACGTGACACCCGCAATGGCACTGAAAAAGAAGCGACACAAAACCCAGGTGGTGGTTGCCGGATTGATCATGGTGCGGCAAATGCCCGGCACCGCCAAAGGCATGCTGTTCATCACCCTCGAAGACGAAACCGGCACGCTCAATCTTGTCGTGCGGCCCGACACCCATGCACGCTACAAGGAATGGATGACCAACACATCTGTGTTGTGTGTGCGGGGATGGGTGCAGGAAAATGGACCCAACCCGTCGGTGCTGGTCACCGAGGTTCTGCCTGCGGTGAACCAGAAAAAACTTCCCGGCGCCCCACCCGATCAGCTCGAGAGGGATTACACCTTGTGGTGAGCGAAAAAATTGAACCAAAAACAGAGGATAAAAACAGATTCAAAACGAGCTGACGCACATCCAATAGGGGTTGAGATTCAAAACCCCTGCGTCGGCCTTGCAGATAGCATCCTGTCCGACAATTGCAATAGCGTTACCACTGCCCGGTCGGCAAACATGCGATTCAGGCGCACGGGCGATCAAATTCAATTGCGCAGCGACCCAGGTGCGGGAATATTCTTTTACGATGACAGTTCCGCGTCAGCAGACTCAGGCCCGAATCGGCGCATACACTCCGTCCTGAAAAAATGTCGATTGTTTCAACCCCGCAGGACAAATTCTCAAGGCTGTCAATACGGTGGATGACTCGGAGCGCACGTCGGATTTGTGTTTTGATAAATTTTGTTTTTAATCAATGTTTGCGGCGGATAGGATTATTTCATCCGCCGTTCTTCATTTTTTTTGTCTTTGCATTTTTGGGCAAGTTGATTGAGGTATCCAACATCGGTGTAGACTTTTTCAAACTCGAATTTTTCAATTTCATAGTAGTGATAAATATCAGCGTGACCAGCGGGCACGGAAATCTGAATGTAGTACCGCTGAGATTCGAGTTCGATTCCGATGACAAACCAGAACTCTCTTGAGATGTAAAGATCTCTGAACTTCATATTTGGGCCTTCCTCATCTTTCTTCAAACCGGCATCACTGTACGTTCGGCTTTTCGCCACTGGAAGTTTCAACCCCAACATTTTAGTATACTATCACCGTTCGGTATTTGTTCAATGTTCACTTCGTGTGCGGGAAGGCTGCAGAAATGTTTTTCGATGTATTCTTTTCACTCAATCAAACGACCGTCGATTCGATTCAGCCTTTTGAGTGGCAGTTGTTGCGGAGTTTTTTTGAGCAAGTCGAAGCAGCCGATGAGCTTGGCTACGGTGTCGCGTGGGTGGCCCAACATCATTTCATGTGGGATCTGCTCAAGCGCACTTCAAAAACGACATTCCCGAATTATAAGGGGAATATTGGTCTGAATTCGGACATCCTTCTTTTGGCGCCCCATATTTTCTCCCGAACAAAAAATATCGAAGTCGGAGAAGTGTCGAGAAACTTGATCTCCGACGGCGGGCCCATTGCTCATGCTCAATCTGTGCGAACCTTCATGGCTTTCCATGAATTCGGCCCGTTTGCTCATCGTCGGTTGCATTTGGGTCTTTCAAACGGTGAGTATCAATTCAACAGCTCACCATTCTGGGTTTCTCCCAGAACGGACATCGAGAAAGCTGCATGGCCGGCTCTTAAAAAGAAGATTTTTGCAGAGGCACTTGAGGTTTTTTTGAGATTGACGAGGGGTGATGTCTTTTTTTCGGATCGCACTTCTCGCAAGGAACTTTGCAAGACCGATTTCCATTCAGATGAGGACTGGAACAGCGTGAGGAGACTGGCAGGCGAATCAGCCGCCGAGAAAATCTCTTTTCCCGAGCAGTGGAGTTTTGAACAATTGGGTATTGTCCCTCAGAATGTCTCATTGGGTTCCCTCGGACTTTACCTCGGCTCACACGATGCAAGTCTCCAGCAAATGGCCAACAGGTTCATGCCCTGTGGCGTAATGGATGCTTCACTCACATCCGGAGAGGAAATTGAGAGTACGCACAAACACATGGCTGAGGCATATTATATTCCGAAAGCCCCGTGGCAGCGTTCGATGCTGCCGCGACTGACGCTGGTTTTTCTCGATACAACCCCCGGACTCAGTGATGAAGAGTAAAGTGAACGCGCTCGAAAAAAAGCAAGAAGGTCTCTTGAGATGTTCTGGTTGGCGCATGCAGAAAGTCTCGACCTCGCCGCCATCGAAACAGCGCTGAAAAATGCTTTGGTCGGGAATGCGTCAGAAGTCGTCGGACAATTGAAGAGCCGCTATCACCAAGACGATCGACTGATGCTCTGGTTTGATTTTTGCAATCACAACAGCAAAGAGATTGTTGCAAACATGGCTGAATTTAAGCGCGTTGTCGTGCCGCAGTTCAGGGGTTAAATTCGGATGAATTAATCACTGTTTAAGATTGACCAGAGACTTCTCCATCAAGCTTTGGACTTCCGGAGAAAGATCCATGATCGCCTCACGGACTCCCGTCGGAAGTTTGCCGCCGGGAAGCCACATCGGGTTGACTCCTGCCTCGTTGCCCGACGGTATTCTGATGTTGGCTGCGCGGGGATTTGGAAAATCCAGCCTGAAAATCTCATGACCGTTCAGGTCTCCCGGCTCGTAACCCAAGGCTTTTTCAAAGGCACTTCTGCTGCCTTTAGCCTCAGTGACAAGACGGTCAGCTTCCCTGCGCGGCATGACAAACATCGTACCATCGGTTTGCGCGGGTCCATGACGCTCAAGTGATTGCCGACTGATAAACCTCGTTGCGCCGTCATCGAATTCTGCGGTGTGTTTTTCGATATAGTCCATGGGCAAATAGGTACTCGGATCGGGCCTTTGTCCCTTGGGCATTGCTAGAACATCAATTGACTGAGTGGCAACCGTCGCTTCTCCCGACAGTTTCGTCCCCATCTTTTCCGCGTCTTTGAGCAGAACACGGCCGGCCTCATCGGCAAATCCGGACGAATTGTATCCTGCACGGATTCTCTCAGTGCCTGCCCTGACCGCGTCTGCTGCCTTGGAAAAGCCTGCCGGAATTTTTTTAAGTGCACCAATCAGTGCTTTTTCGCCAAGGTTCAAAACGACGGGGCCGCCGACAAGCGTCAGGATGTCGGTCGCCATCTCACCGGCTGTGTATTGCTTGTCTTCACCGCTCGCCCATGAGCTCCAATAGTCCTTGAACCCGTCGGATTTGGTGCAAGATCTGTCTGCCGCCTGACCTTTCGACGCACAGTCCCAAACACGAATCATTTCGTCGCTGATTTTTGCAGCGTGGTTGATGAATATTTTAAAGAAACCGCCCGCGGTGTCGATGCCGACGGCAATCGCAAATGTCGGATCAGCAGCGGCTGCCTTGATGGAGTCGACAAGCGATAGTTCGGCGTTCCTGCGGTTGTGTTCCTGAAGATTCTCCGCCACTTCATTCATGAACTGGAAGAATTCGGTATAGGCCGTGTTGAATTGAATTTCTTTCGCAGGCTCGGGGATACCCGATTCATATTCAGAAGGAATATTGCGGTTTGAATTTTCAAGAATCCTGTAGTTCTCAGGCTCAAGATCCTTGTTCTTTGAGGCACCCTGAATGAGCGCGAAAATCGCCAGACCCTTTTCTTGTTCGTTTTTAATTCTCTGGGTGTTGTCAGCCGAGGTGCTGAGCAGTTCGGAAAGCTCAGCCTTTTTTCGAGCCCGTTCACGCTCAGAAAGTTCATTACCCTGTCCGGCGCTCAATTGGACTGTCGGGAGAACCAGTTCTTGCCTTTCGCGGGTCTCGAAGCTCACGAATGGTCTGCTGGTTTTGGGTAACGCGGTGTCCGCGGGCGCGTTGCGGG
>JBMSQQ010000134.1:0-6177 GCA_049423385.1 Silvanigrellaceae bacterium
CGCGAACACTCACAACAATATCCTCTGGTTTGAATCCCAAGGCCATCGTGTCGAGCGAAAGATACATGCCACCAATCGTTTGGGCTTGCAGCTGTGGAACGTCGATATGCTGCGTGACGATGTCATCCCATGCATCTGAATCCAGTGCTGGCACCGAAACCGACTCGGATCTGTCTTGATAAATTCTCGACTTGACCGTTTCAAGCTGCCTGAGCATCGAGTCGGTCAAAAGTTGATCACGTGCCAACAAGACCCGAGACCAGGGAGCTCCCGGCTGATCCGGCGAGAGCCTGACCTCAACCAACTCCTGACCACCTGGGAAATACTGTACGTCTTCATCCAATGGACGAATGGAAGCATAGGCCGGATCTGTTTGGAGAAGAAAACGCGACACTTTTGTCCACACAGGAACATCATTTCCAAGCAACCAATCGCGCAGTCGATTGTCACCGAACTCGGGATGTACGCCACGCGCAGAGAGTTCCAGTACCTGCTGAGTGTCCAAAGGTTCAAGCAAGGACACTTTGCGATAGAGGGATTCCGAAACATCAATGACAACATCATGTTCAAACGTGGAAGGTTCAACATGAACAACGACCTGTCGCCTGACTCCATTCAGAAGCAAAACCCGCACATCTGCGACACTTTGCTCAACATTGAAAACACAAAAGCGACCATCTTCGGACAATTCAGTTTGCATTGCTGAAGGAAAACCGTTGGCAGAGAAATAGTGCACCTTGATGTTCCTCTGACCGACACTTACAAATACCTGGCCACCTGTGAGGGCCGCTGGGTTTGCATGCTCGACGCGTGCGCAGAATCCGGATTGATTCATCTGTTGTGTTGTCGAAAAGCTGTTTGCCAATTGATCAACTTCAGCTGTCTTGATGAGGTTGACGTCAATCATTCGCTCTCGACCGGATGCAACAACAGGCACAAGCCGTCGGGTCAGACCTCCGTCCAAATGCCACACCAAGAGTTCGAATCTTGCGTTCTTCGGAACGTCACGCAACTCGAAACCTCCGGCCGCGTCCGTTTGAACCTCAAAAGCCGAACCGGCCATTCTGAGTACAACGCGGTCACGTGCAAATCCCACAGGAACATTCACCTTCCCGCGAATCTTGACGCGATCCGATTCGGCAGACTGCGAATCCAGAGCAGCTTCCTTGGTCGGCGGGGCAATTTTCGACAACTCCTTGCTCACCTGTTCGGTTGGCAATTCAAATGTCTTGTTTGCATTCTCGGATAATTCAACAGTGTTTTTGTCAGCCTTCGTATTCAACGCGGCAACTGTATTTTTATTCAGGTTTGCCGCCACAAGGGAACCGGCATCGATGGATGAATTTTGCGCAACAGAGCGCTGAACTTGAGGCTCAACAACCGACGCAGCCGAAGTGCTGCGAACCACTTGTGTCGGCGTCACAGAATGAACCCGACCATTGACCACTGTGTATGTTTTGAAGGGATCCAATCCGGCGGTCTCGACCTGTGTATCAACGTCCTGTCCCACAAGGTAACCATCCTCACTCGCCACTTCCTCATCAATAAAGGTGGTTTCGAGCTCGGCAAGTTTTTCTCCGGTCAGAGGCTCAGCCTCGGAAAGGCTGCCCAGATACTGCTTCGACAACTGACCACCCGAATCCTTGAGTGACTCAAGAACCATTCCCTGAAAAGTTCTGCTCACGCGCAGGATTTCACTGCGGGTGACGTCAACCGGGAAATGAATCGGTGAATCCTTGCTGTCTGCCGAATAGTTCGAAGGCAAAAAAGTGGATGTATTCAACTTTTGATTCGATTTCACGGGTTCGTCGTCAGAGCTCAATTCGCGCAATCCTGCGACGGTGCGAATATCTGTTGGCAGAATCTTCACGGAGTCCGCGAGCTGACGAGTCTCTGAAATCGGCTCGGAACTTTCGAAAGGAAGTTCCACTTCCATCAACTTCGTTGAGAGGTCTGCGCTGTTGGATGCGTAGATTTCGATCGTGTCGTTTGGATTCGACCAGACTGAACTGTCTTCAAAAGACAAATCCGCTGCAGCCAGAAAGGAGTTGGCGACAGTCGAAACAAACACGCCACGCCAAAACCAGGAGTTCCTGGTTGAGCTCTTGACCAGATTGCGTTTTGTTTTCTGAAACCGAGTGAACTGATTCACCGACCTCTCCTCTGGACAACACCTTGCGGCAATGCCCTTTATTATTCTCGTTCTCTTAATCGTCAGAATCCACTGCTTTATTTTCTGTGTACGTCAAACCCCCGTCAGGCACGAAATGCCTCCACGCGCACATCCAACGCCGTTGAAAAGGCCTTCTCGAATGGCTCCTTTTCGCAGTTCAATTCGTAAAGCTCAACCCCCGCCTCATCGGGACCCGAAGCTGAAAGAACCAACGTCGACCGTCCGGCACGACCCGCGACCAGTTGCACTTTCCTGATACGCCCCATACGGCCCCGGTCGAGACTCACAGCAAGACGCAGGATCGACGCCATTTTGGCGATGGTCTGAGCCTCGAGCTGATCGATATGCTCAAACTGGTCCTCATCCTGCCGCGGAGGCCGCTTTCGATGAAAGCGCACCAGAGCGCCGATGATCTCGAGTTCCTTTTGGTTGAACCCCATCAGGCTGCTGTTGCGAATCAAATATTCTGCATGTTTATGAAATCCAGAGATATTTATAAATTTGCCAGATTCGTGGAGATATGCTGCACATCTGAGCAGTTCACGCCATTGAGGTCCAAGAGCCGGTTTGAACTCAATCGAATCGAAGAGCGAAATCGTGAGACTTGTGATGTGCCAGGCATGAGCCTCATCAATCCTCAAGCGGCTTCCCATTTCACGAATGCTTTGCCATCGGATGTCAACCGAATCACCCTTCAACCAGGATGCCTCCCGCGACAATGTGTCAACAACAAGACCCTCGCGCAATGCGGTGGAAGAAACCCGATAGGAACCGACACCGGCGATCTCGCCCAAAACCTTGAGAACCATCGCGCCTGCGACAATGATGTCGGCACGCTTTGAGTCCATCTTGGGCAACATACGACGCTCCTGAATGGAGCGATTCTTGAAAAGCGTTTCACACACCGCAGAGAGGTCAGACATCTCAAGATCTGTCCCATGCAAGTTCTTTGGAATCTCCGCGCCATGGCTTGCCATCGACAACAGCTGCAGAGCCTTGATAGTGCCCGAGGAGCCCACCGCAACATCGAAACCAATCTTTCTGATCTCGTGACAAACCGGCTCGAGACGACTCACCACATATTCTTCCAGTGCCTTCAAATCCATCTCCGAAAAAGGGTCCACCCTCAGAAATTTTTGAGTCAATCTCACAGCGCCGAGTTTCAACGAGGTTGCAAATCTAACTTCATTCCACTGGCAAAGAACTATCTCGGTGGAGCCACCACCCACGTCAACAATCAACGTTGGCTGACCTGAAATTGGAAGACCATGTCGCACACCAAGTGCAACAAGTCGTGCCTCTTCCTGACCAGAAACGATGTCCACCTCGATACCGGACTTCTTGGACAAACGGCTCGCAAATTCACCGCCGTTCTTTGCCTCACGTAGAGCATGTGTGGCTACACAACGAATCCTGGCATTGTAGCCATCCGCAACCTCACGCATCTTCTTCAACACTGCAGCCATTTTGCCGAGGGCATTCGAATCAAGCATCAAGCGCTCATCCAAATCGGCAGCAAGTCGAGTTTGCTCCTTGATGGCTTCAAGGATCCTGAATGAACTTCCGGCGCCAAGCTCGACAACAAGCATGTGTGTGCTGTTGGAACCAACGTCAATGACTGCAACTCTTGTGATCGGGGCCGATGCCTTTCCTTCACCCGAAATCATCATTTCACATTCCGCAATCCGACAACTGATGAACCTTCGGACTTCTGAACCGCATTTTCCAGAGCCCGTAGTGCATCACGCAAGCGCGAAGGCGCAGAATTCTCGAGGCGAGCCATATCAATCAATCTTTCCTGTGAACGAAAAACCTTTCCACGCACCGCCGTGCTCGATGCATAGGTGCCATCATTCTTCATCACATGCGACTTGAAGTTGTCGCGTAAACAATACGAAAGTACATCAACAACCTTGGCCTTGAGATATTCCTCTTCCACAGGCCAAACAACTTCAACTCGTCTATCCATGTTGCGCGGCATAAAGTCGGCACTTCCAAGAAAGACCTTCGGCCGATTGTCATTCCTGAAGAGAAAGACACGCGAGTGCTCCAGGAATCGATCAATGATTGATGTCACCCTGATGTTGTCGGATACACCCTTCACTCCAGGACGCAGAACACAGACACCACGGACAATAAGTTCAATCTTCACACCAACGCAGCTGGCTTCATAAAGAGTCTGAATCAAAACAGGATCAGTCAATGAATTCATCTTCAGTACGATCAGCCCATTGCCATGTGACCCGTGGATTCGACATTCTTCGCGAATCAGCCCGATGAAAAAATCGCGAAGTCTGAAAGGTGCTACTTTGATCATTTCAAATTCAGGACCGCCGTGCAGGCGGGACAGCTTCGACTCGGATGACAAAAGATTGAAGCCGGTCAGCAGATTGAAAAGTTTTGCAAGGTCGCTGGTCAGTGCTTCACTTGCCGTCAACATTCCAAAGTCGGTGTACATTCGAGCTGTGCTGCTGTTGTAGTTTCCCGTCGAAATATGCCCATAGCGCTGAAGGTGCTGCCCCTCACGGCGAATCACGAGGGCACACTTTGCGTGAGTCTTGAGCCCAACAAATCCAAACACAACATGCGCTCCGGCGCGTTCCAGCCGCCGAGCCCAGGCAATATTGTTGACCTCATCGAATCTTGCTTTCAGCTCGACAACGGCAGTCACCTGCTTACCTTGTTCAGCCGCCTTGACGAGCGCATCGATGACGGGCGAGTCGCCGCCGATTCGATAAAGTGTCTGCTTGATTGCAAGAACGTTTGGATCCTCGGCAGCACGATCCAGGAATTCCAGAACACTGGAGAAGCTTTCATAAGGGTGGTGCAAAAGAATGTCTCGTTCACGAATCACATCGAAAATGCTTCGATCTTCGCTCAATCGATAATTGATCCTTGGACTGAAAGGGCTATCGCGCAAACTAGCCTTGAAATCGAGTTTCGTAAGCGCCATCAAATCCCGTAGATTGAGCAGACTCGGGCATTCATAGACATCACCCAACTCAAGTTCCAATTGCCCACGTAGCCTCGAACGCAGCCTTTCGGGCATACTCTGTTCAACCTCAAGGCGAACAACAAACCTTTGCGCCCTGTCCTTCAATTCCAATTCGATGGACTTCATCAGATCCTTGACTTCACCTTCCAGCAATTCGTAGTCAAGGTTGCGGGTAACCCTGAAGACATAGGCATCGACAACCTCGCTCCAGGGAAACAATTTATCCAGGTGCCTGCGAATCAGATCCTCAATGACAACATAACGATGCTCCCGGACTCTCGAAGGCACTGGCATGAACCTGGTCAATTTTGCCGGAACTTCCACAAACGCAAGAAGCGGTTCTCCATTGTCTCCGATCTCTTTGAAGGTCACCGCAAGATAGAGCGACAAGTTCGAGAGAAACGGGAACGGATGTGCCTGGTCAACAGCAAGTGGGGTCAAGATAGGGAAAATCTGATTCTCGAAAAATGAATCCATGCGCTCAAGATCCGCGCGCGGTAGATCCTGAACACGCAATATGGAAACACCTTCAGTTTGCAAAAGCGGCAGAAAGCTTCCCTGAAATGTTGCGTAGGCACGACGCAATTGACGACGAATATAGATTGAAACCTCGTCGAGAGTCTCCTCCACTTCCAGATCTCTTTCCGCAGGCCCCGAGAGTGCGTGGCTGGTTTCCTGATTTTCCAGCAACTTGAACAAGCCAGACAAACGGACCATGAAAAATTCATCAAGATTGGAAGCAAAAATCGACAAGAACTTTATTCTTTCAACAAGTGGCGTATCGCGATTTTCGGACTCGCGCAGAACACGATCATTGAAGGTGAGCCAGGCAAGCTCCCGGTTGAGATAAAGCTCCGCATCATCCAGAAGTCGTATCCCTGGATTCTTGCGTGTGGACTTTTTGATTTGCGATGATCGCGAAACCATTGGTCGCATTTCCTCCCACTTGACCATATCAAGGCAAAGCCTAAGCCAAGAAGATGAAACGCAGATCAACAGAGTTTTGCTC
>JBMSQQ010000135.1:0-6150 GCA_049423385.1 Silvanigrellaceae bacterium
GGAGTCCCAACGCACGCAGTGTGGTTGCGATGGTGGGCGGGTCAAACACCACAGCTACAAGCTTCATGCGTCCACCGCATTTGTCACACTTGAGAACATCGATTTTGAATGTGCGCTTGAGAAGCTGAGCCCAGGGGATGCGTTTTCTTTTGCGCGGTTTCTGTTTTTTATCTGAAGTACCTGCAGATGGTAGACCTGAATCCTGCCCATCGGCCCCATGTTCGGTGTCGATGAGTGGAGTTGGCTTGTCTGGTAAATATCTCCGATGCGGCGAGCGACTTGCAAGCACTCCGTAGTAGCGGGTGGTGTGGAATTTGGGCGCAGGAATCAGAGCGACAAGGCGTTCCAAGAATTCGCTCGGTGTAAACAGAAGTGAGTGCGTACCATCAGTCCAAGCACTTTTGAGTTTGATGCGAATGGACTCAGGCCCTTCGATGATGACCCGTTCATCCGAGATGGCAGGTCGGGCCATATAACGCGCGAGTTTTTCAAGACGCTCGCGTTCATGAGCCTTGATTGCGGTTTCGGCATGCACAGAATATCCACCCGCCAGAACGCACGCTGTGCTGGTGGATTTGAAGTTTTGTTCCGAGGGCCACAGAGACGTTTGCGATTTCAAGCGTCGAACGGGCTGGCCCGTGTTTGGACCAAAGGCAATCCGGTGAGTGACACTGGCAGCCTGCGCGGGAAGGTGAACATCTTCATGTGAGTGTTGACCTGATTCGTTAAAGATCTCCTCTGTGTTTCCAACGAGGACCATGTCTTCAACTTTTTCGAGGTACTTTTTTCTGATGAGGAGATTATTTATTTTTGTAGCGATGCTGCCTACAAGATTTTGAATTGTTTCATTGCTCGGCGCTTGCGCGGGGTAAAACTTCAATCGGCCTGTCGATTTTTTCTCGTAAACACCATCAAGTGCGATGACGTGGAAATGGATGTTTAGGTTCGCGGGACTGCCGAATCTCTGAATCAAGACCACCAAGCCAGAGAAGTTGAAATCAATTCTGCTTTATCATGTTGAGGCGGGAAGCCTAAAAGCAGCAGATGTTCTCCAGAAGCAAAGCATTGCAACCGCCCAGGGCCAGTCTGTGAGTATCAATGCTGCGATGTTGAAGGTGAACTGCTCTGCGATCATCAAGACAGATATCATTGCAAGTAATGGAATCGTTCATGAAATTGATGCAGTTCTGCTTCCGCCGAGCGATACTTGCCAGGCCTCTGTGAAGTGAGCTTGGTGTCCATAGACCCAGACCCGTCATGATTCCGGATTGAAACACAAAAGGCGATCTCCACCATTTTGGGCCTCGGCACGAACCCGAGGTCCATTTTTTTTGCGATGTCTCGCAGAAAAAAGGAACAGCATCTCAACACTCAGATAATGCTGTGATTTAATCATCCGAATTTTCAAATTATCCTAAACCTGTTTCCCGCAAAAAATCAAAGACTCTCAGCTACGGCAGTCAATGAGAAAAGGTGCGAATTTCAAACTGTCACTGCGGGGGATAACGACGGAGCCATTGACTGCAAACAAAGTTGTTTTCCTCTGGTCGTGAGCGTCAGATAAAGCCCTAATCCATGATTGAGATCATGGTTGTGAACCGAGTAGAGCGAGGTCACTGGAAAGCTCATTGACTTCATCTTTGAGAAAGGTTTTTTGCTCATTTGTCAGCGTGGCTGAGACAGATGACAATAGATTTATCCAGTCATCACGGCGGCCAGACTTCAGGGTAATATGCACTTGCGAAAGTCCTGTGAATGGTCGTGTGGTTTGGCTCAGGAGGAGATTCTGAAGCTGAGTGTGTCCTTTTCTATCCATAATAGCCTGACGCACCAGCAACTGAGATTGTGCAATAACGTTGGCTTCGAGCCTTACCCGGAGCCAGTCTGCTCTTATGAACTCAGCAATTGCAGATTTCTGATCCACATTCACATCTCCAATCCATTTCCCGAGATTTGATCTCATTTTCTTTTCACGTTCGTGAATATATCTACTCTCTCCTTTATTGAGTTCTTGGATCTTGTTTTGTATCTTTTTCTCCTGATATTTTCGCCATTTTTCGATTTGAGCATCACTCAGTGAATGTAAAAACTCAGCTGTCGGCCCACTGGCACGACGGACGGCACCTTCATAGATGTCTTCCCAGCGTCTATATAAACTTTCAATTTCACTTTTGGATGCCCCTGTATCTACTCGACGCACAACATCAACTAATAGATCCTGAAGTTGTGGAACATCAATTCGATTCAGTCCTCGCAAAAAAAGGTCCAGTTCCCGATCGAGGAACTTCTTTTGTGCATCCTCGAGACCAACTGCAGCATTGATTTCAAATTGAATTAAGAGATCAGCCTGCTTAAAAGCAAGCCGTCGAAAAACACATCCTGTCGTGAACACGAGACAGGCTAGTGCCAGCAAAATTGACGATCTCAGCGCTTTCAAAATTGAACCCCAAACTCCCTAAATCATAAGCTCATATTATCAGCAAATCGAATCTCAGTCCGCACATCATCTCCTCAGGTTTTTTGAGATATTTTGCGTTTCGAATGTCTTCACCGTCATTCCAATGGCATTGGAGGAATTTTATTCTTCCATTCAAAAAACACTGCGAATAGTGTTTACCCCTGAGGTATTGACCTCTAATTTTTTTCTCATAGGAGAGTTGTTACATGAAGGTTATATTGGCTCTTGTGGTTTCCGCCGCAGTGATCTCTTCGCCAGCATTGGCAGGCGCAAAAGCAAAAAAGAAAACTGAAGCAGCTTCTGCCGCTGCAGCAACTCCCGCAAAATTTGAAAAGGGCCTGCTGGTCGATAGCAAGGGAATGACCCTGTATACCTTCGACAAAGACGTTGCCAACTCTGGAAAGAGCGTTTGCAACGAAGGCTGTATTGCTGCTTGGCCTGCATTAACAGCAACTGCGACCGACAAGGCCGCTGGCGACTTTACCGTGATCACGCGTGACGACGGCTCAAAACAATGGGCTCACAAAGGCAAACCATTGTACCTCTGGGTGAACGACAAAAAACCAGGCGACACGACTGGCGACAAGTTCAAAGACGTTTGGCACGTCATCAAGCAGTAAATTTTACGGGTGTCTCGCTTCACGGTTATTTGGGAAGCGAGAACTTCTGATTGAAAAAGCAAAACCCACCGCTGATATTTCCATCAGCGGTGGGTTTTGCTTTGGAATCGAGGTGAGCAGAGGAATCTTGCGATTCCTAGAATCACCACATTGCAACAGGGTTAATGATCATCTGCACTGCGCCCTTCACACGAGCTTGTCCCAAGACAAACATGAATTCCTTCACGTTCTCTTTCGCAAGAACACCGGTATCAATGTTTTCCAGAATGTAGATGCCGTGCTCTTTCAAGAAAATCGCATGGTCAAAAAACACCTTGTCGCCTTTCACTGGTGGCACAGGTCCAAGTCCCCAAGTGTCTGAACCAACCACCATCGGGTTCATATTGGCTACATGCTGTGCAGCAGCATTGGTCAAGCCAGGCTCAACTGATGCCCATGTTTTAGGATCTTTCTTCAGCTTTTCATCCGTCCATCCGGTGTGGAACAGAATGATATCGCCCTTCTTGATTTTGATGTCTTGTGCCTTGATCGCAGCATCCACATCTGCAGGAGTGATCCCCTGACCTGCTTCCATAGACGCAACTTTAAAGTGCTTAGCCATGTTGATCAAAACACCACGACCAACGAGGGGAGGAATGCCTTCGATACCCATCTTTTTAGCGCCAGTGACCTCGATGAAGTCAACAGCTTTATTGCAGTTGTAAAACACTCCATCGTCGCCAAAGTGACTCAATCCATCAATTTGCGGACCTACGCCAAACCACAGCTGTGCACTGTCATCGTTGTAGTTGAAGTTCCAACCAAATGCAGGGCCAGTCTTTCTTCCAAGCGTTTGGTTGGGCTGATGGACGTTAAGATTGACGAAGCGTGGAGGAAAGGCTGGCATACCAGGCTCCACAACGATGCCCAAGGGAGCAGACTTACCTTGCTTAATCAACTTAGCCGCGTCTTTAATGCTGGATGGAGTGATGTGATTGGCTGCGCCGATTTCGTCCTGAGCTCCCCATTTGGAAGGCTTGCAGTCTGCAGCCTGAGCCGCAACAGAATACGAGAGTCCAATGATTGTGATTGCAATATTCTTCAACATGAACGGGATTCCTTTCTTTATAAGTAACTGGAACAGACAGCACAAAGAACAAACGAGAGATTACAAAAATCTCAGGATGTTGTAGCCGAAATTGTCGAGACATGTGAGTCAGAAAATTGATGACTTACAGTTGCTTGAAGGTAATGCAGATGATTTTCAATCTTGATAATTAATTATCAAGATTGCTGATCTGATTATTTTTTTATCCATTTATAAGGGATTTTAAAAGAGAATATCTCACATTTATTTAGAACTCAGCCGATACAATCGTAGGGCTGTATGAATTACACGTTTATGAATTTTATATGCACAGTATTAACTCTTTTGTTATTTGCACCTCTGCTTGTGGCATATCCGCAGCATCAACCATCTCCACTCTATAAACGTGGCGATTGTCTCATGATCATTGACTTTTCCCATGGCATGCGGCCCTCCGCTCGTCGGGTTCGGATCGAAGCAGTTTCTCTTCAAAACCAGACATATTACTACAGATGGCTCCTTGAGGATGGAACCTGGGAAACAAAACTCTCCGATGGCATGGGCAAATTCGACATTCTAGAGCGCATCTCGGTGAAAGTTCACGATTGCCCATCACACATTTGATGATTGAATTATGTGAGATCTGACTCCCCGATTTACTGCAAGCTCTGCTTCTCAAAAAAGTTCCATGTCTCCTGCGTCGCATTGACTTCCTGACTCGTCACCCCCACCAACCAGGCTGGTTGCGCTTCGCCTCCAGGCCATGTGTGACCGCCTCCCTCTATCTTTTGGAGGACCACAGACGCATTGCCCTGACACCGCGTATGTCGCGTCACGGTAACGTTCGTTTTGTCGGTAGGTACAGCTTTGGGTCGCACTTCCTGTTTCGTTTCCGTGCAGCGATTCCAGTTCTTCCAGAAATCAATCGTGGCATCGACTGACAATAGCGTTCCGCCCACACCGCGTTTCATCGCACCACCTTGCCAAGGAATAAACTTGTCGTCTGGGCTGTTCATAATCAACATAGAAACAGGTCGTTCAACTCAGGGTTTGCAATTCAGGAAAATGGAGTTCATGGAGCGGAAGCTATCTTGCCGAATCTTGCCTCGTGCAGAAGTCACTGGATTGTTCTGGAGGCACCAATGGTGCCCTGGAAAAGAGGACACGCTACAAGGAATCGAGTGTTGCATTCGGAAGCTCCTGTACTTCCGAAATCCAAACCAGATCGTGCGACAAAGGCCAATGGAGTTCCTGGAGCGGTACATTCGAGGAGGGTGCTTGTGCGGCGGGTGAACCGATCGGATGTGGTTCATTGAAGCACGGCTCTTATGAATCTCGAGTGCAATATCAATCGACGTCTGTCGGGTTTGGTCAATCCTGCCAGGGAGAGCTTCAAGTCCACTTCTGCAACAATGGAAAACTTGAAGCATGGAGCGGAACATTCGGCTCTGCAACCTGCGCTATACAGCCACCCGCCGCTTGCAGCAATAGGGAATTCGAATCATATCTGCGTTGCGGAATCTACGCACACGGATTTGGTCGTGTGCAGTGCGGCTCCTGTCAACACGAAAAAATAGTTCCGTATTCCTGTAAGGGTCGCGGCTTTTGTCCTTCATGTGGTGCACGACGGATGGCGGAAGCTGCAATTCATCTGGTTGATGAGCTGCTGCCACTTGTGCCCGTGAGACAGTTTGTCATCACATTTCCGGTTCAATTGCGACTGTGGATGGCGCGTTCAAAATCACTCTGCGCAAAAGTTTGCGAGAAAGTGTGTGCAGAGCTCACAGCACATCTGCAACATGCCTCAGGGATTAAAAACGTCCTCTCTGGCTTGGTGGTCTTCATCCAAAGGTTCGGCAGTGCCGCAAACTTGAATATCCATTTCAACGTCATTGCACTTGACGGTGTCTATGAAAAGAAATCAACCGGTCGTTTGAAATTTTACCCCGCGCAAGCGCCGAGCAATGAAACAATTCAAAATCTTGTGAGCAACATCTCCACAAAAA
>JBMSQQ010000136.1:0-6056 GCA_049423385.1 Silvanigrellaceae bacterium
TGCGGCCCGTCTCTGTCAATTGACCGTTTTCATCAAAGAGTGCAGATGTGCCAAGTTTTGAATCATGCCAAGAATATATTTCGATGAAAGGTGACTTGTCCATCCAGGCCAAAGTCTCGCGGATAAATGTATTGACTTCCTGCTGCTTGAATTTGTCGGGCTGATTTCTTGAACTCCCTGCCGTCTGGGGAGCAAATTCGGTTACCCAGATAGGTTTTTTGTAACTGGTATGGATCGCCTCGAGGTCTTTGATGAACTTCTTGGACTGGATGCCCTTGTACCAATGCACGGTGATGAAATCGACCTTCGGATTGGCCTGCATGAACTGTGGCAACCAGTCCCCGAACAACGGGTTCCCAGCCATTGACGGGGCTCCCACACGCTTCGCCATTGCGACAACCTTCGGCCAGTGCTTGAGCGCCTCATCCACGCTCATGTTGGACTGTTTTGAATTGTCCGGTTCATTGAAGCCAAGAACAATATCAGTCTGCAACGCCATATCCACAGTTCTTTTTGAAAAAATCATCGGAACAAATGGAACGGTTGTCGTGATTTTACTTTGTGAACCCCAGTTGTAATACCAGGCCACCTGAAGCGCCTCGAGCTGTTTCCCCGAGTAGCCCTTGCTTTCAGCCAATCCAATCCCCTTTTTTCCGGTCGCGACGACAGACTTCAATGGACCGGGAATGCTGCTCGCCTTTGAACTGGCAAAAAACATCGACATGAGCAGGCAAAAAACGGAAAAAATATTGTCGTTTGATTTCATCGACAAGCTCCTGTCATGTATGAACCATTCCTGAATCCATGTTAAACTTTCGTCCAACAAATTGAATTGAAAAAGGACGACGAAACTTTGGCTGCTCACTTATTCAGGCGATACAAGGACAAGATTCCACCCTCACTGGCCATAAAACTCATCAATGCCTGGCCACCATTTCTTGGAGCCGGAATCACCATACGCAAAGCGACCGAAGACTTCAGGTACATCAAGGTTGAACTCAAACGTTCCTGGTACAATATCAACTATGTTGGCGTGCAATTTGGCGGCAGCATCTATGCCATGGTTGATCCTTTCTACATGCTCATGCTGATGCAGAATCTGGGCGACGATTTCATCGTCTGGGACAAAGCGGCCCAAATTTCATTCTTGCGCCCCGGCAGAAGTTCCCTTTTCGCCGAATTCAACATCGACGAAAGACTCATCGCTGAAATCAAAGCCAACACAGCGGCGGGCGCCAAACACGTCTTCGATTTGCCAATTGAAATAACAGATTCGACAGGCGAGCGGATCGCTTACGTCGTGAAGACTCTGTATGTCAGAAAAAAGCAGAAAAACTGAATTTGGATCACCGGAGCCATCTCGAAGTTCAGCGACATGCATTGATCAAAAGCAGGATCTTCAAATGACGCGCCAATCGGAATAACCTAGTCTTGGATTGCCTTCATTTCCTTTGACGTATCGATGCGAAAACCACCGAACAGGAAAGGAAAAAGACATGAAAGCGAAACCTTATGCTCTTACATCCGGGGTTGTTTTCTTTTTGCTCGGAATTTTTGGCTTCGTCACCTTCTTCGTTTCTGCGCCGCCCGCAGATACTCCATCAATGAAAATTACAACATCCCTTGGTCTTCTGTTTGCAATCTTTCCAGTCAATTCCCTGCTCAACATTGTCCACTGCCTTTGGGGACTGGTGGGCATTGTTGCGTATACTTCCAACGACGCCTCAAAGTCATTTGCCAAATGGAGTGGCTATGGAGCTGCGATTCTCACAATCCTTGGCATGATGAAATTCTCGAACACTTTTGCAGGCCTGATGCCACTCTACAGCCACAATATCTGGCTGCACGGAGTCATGGCGATCGTTTCAACGTTCTACGCGAATCGAAAAATACAGGAACTGTTTGGTGCCAAATCGAGTCTCGAGCAGGTCGACCAGTTTGCTGCGGCGCGCAAAAGCGCACAGGAGAGAAAACCAAAAGATCTCGATAAAGCCGGCTGAAAAGCCTCTGGACTTGATCACCCCCTCAAAAAATATTCAACTTTTGAATCAAAATTCCGAAACCCCGTCGACCACAAATCGATGGGGATGGATGTATGAAAAAAGCTGCCCTTTCATTCTACGGAATGTTTCTCTCTTCTGCGTGCATACCCATCTCAAAAACAGAAAACACAAATGATGCTCAAGCCGTCAAGCGATTTGAACGGGACGGAGATTTCTATATTGTCGCTCAAAAGCCTGATGACATGAAAATTGTCGCTGTAAGCAGTGCACTGGTTCCATTCAAGACCGCTGGAGGAGTGCGAGGAACCGTTTCGTTGGTCCGCAACGGTGATTACAATT
This sequence comes from Silvanigrellaceae bacterium, assembly GCA_049423385.1. GTDB lineage: Bacteria > Bdellovibrionota_B > Oligoflexia > Silvanigrellales > Silvanigrellaceae > RFOM01. The sequence goes on from JBMSQQ010000136.1 coordinate 2,343, forward strand.
TCATCACGGTCAGGGAAGCGCTTGCCGATGGTCTGGGTGCAAGATTGGCGGACAAATCCATCAGGGACGTGTTCTTGATTCCGAAAATCAACGGCCGACCAGACAACACCATTCAGACCGCAAAATCGGAAGGCTGGAAAATTGAAAAAATCGTTTCCTCGCTCGAGAGTTATGCGCAACTGAAGGAAGTCAGAATCTATTGCCCGCTCAGCATCGAATTTAGAAAAAATGATGGAACCCGACACGTCTCAAAATTTCCATTCCGACCCAACTGCGACAGCGACATTGAGATGTTCATTGGCGACATCCAGTACAAATAGCAAAACGGTGAACACGCCGGCCGGAATTTTTCATCCGATTTGGATGCAAATCAGCGAACAGAGGCATCTGGAGTGTGACTTCAGGAATGAAGAACAGGATCGTGCACATCATCAGCTGTCTGGAAAAGCCCAGTTTCCGATTCGCATTGTGATTCTCGCTGCAGGTTTGAAAGACTCAAACCCAAAAGACGAATGCGGCGAAGTCCGGCTTCAGTTTTTTCCAAGAGCAATTGTCGCGCCACCTCGAAAATTTCGCTTTCGGAATCTGTCTGGACAGAGAGAGTCTGGCTGCGGGTGATTTGATCGAAATCGTGATATTTGACTTTCAGCGTCAGCGTTCGCCCTGTCATTCCACGACTGCCAAGGTCACGCGAAATTTTTTTCGCCAAGAGCGCCAACTCATCAAGCAATCGCGGAAGATTGGTGAGATCCTCTGAAAACGTTTCTTCCCGTCCGATGGATTTTCTTTTGCGGCTGGTGTGCACCCTTCTTTCGTCGATGCCTTGAGCGCAGTGGAAAATCCACGCGGCAAATGAACCCAACCTGGCTTCCAGCTCGTCGAATGGTTTTGCGAGAACATCTTCGCAGGTGCGGATGCCCAGGCTATGCAATCGCTTTTCAGTTGCTGGCCCCACGCCGAACAATTTTCTGACTTCAAGTGCTTTCATGAACTCGGCAACCTTCTCGGGCGGCACGGCCGTCAAGCCACCCGGCTTACGCCAGTCGGATGCAATTTTTGCGACAAGCTTGTTTGGCGCGACCCCAACCGAACATGACAATTGGAGTTCCGACGCAACAGCTTCCTGAATTTTTTTACCGATCTGAACGGCATAAAGTCCAAGGTCGTTGTTGGTGACGTCAAGGAATGCCTCATCCAGTGAAAGAGGCTCAATGAGCTGGGTGTAACGGGCAAAAATATCACGAATCTGTTGCGACACCCGCGCATATTTTTCGAAGTTGGGTGGCAAAAAAACAGCATCACGACAGAGGCGATAAGCTTTGGCGCAAGACATGGCCGAACGGATGCCGAATCGACGGGCTTCATAACTTGCGGTGCAAACAACCGCTCGAGATTGTGGAGAACCACCAATGACGAGAGGCATGCCCGCGAGCTCGGGGTTGTCGCGGACTTCAACTGCCGCGTAAAATGCATCCATGTCCACATGGATGATTTTTCGCTTGAGAAGTGATGGATGAACGCCGTTCAAGAGCCTGCCTCGCCGATGGTTTCCACTTCCATACTGTTTCTACCACGGGAGAGGACAAATTCAATTTTGACAATACGATTACCAGCAAATACTCGAGAATTTCTTCCTTTATTCTCCGCGCATGCGGTCTTCAAAGGCGGCCAGTGCAACCTTGGCTCCCTCACCCATTGCTATGATGATTTGCTTGTAGGGTGTTGTCGTCACGTCGCCGGCGGCATAGATTCCCTTGGTGGATGTTCTGCCTTTGCCGTCGACCTGGATCTCGCCAAACTTGCTCAGCTCAACCGCCTCCCGGACACTCTCGCTGTTTGGAATGAGCCCGATCTGCACAAACACGCCATCGAGATTGATCAGTTTGAGATCACCCGTTGCGCGGTCTTCAACCTCGATGCTGGTGACCTTGCCGCCGTCGCCAAGGACCCGTGCCGTGCGTGAGGACACCATGATCGAGACGTTGGGAAGTGACTTGAGTTTGTCGACCAGCACCTGATCTGCCTTGAGCGCATCAGCGAATTCAATCAAAACCACGTCACTGCAAATTCCCGCCAAATCGATGGCGGCTTCGACACCTGAATTTCCTCCGCCAATAACGCCGACTTTCTTGTCCTTAAAAAACGGACCATCGCAGTGTGGGCAATAGGCCACTCCCCGGCCCAGATATTCGCTTTCGCCCGGCACGTTGAGTGTTCGCCATTTGGCTCCGGTGGCGACGATCACTTGTCCGGCCTGCAATGTTTCTCCGCTTTCAAGTTCGATTTTCTTGACGCTCCCATCAACCAACCGGCGCAATTTCCGGTGCTCAAAAATGGCAACAGGATAGCTCCGTACATGAGTTGCAAGCCCCGCGGACAATTGCGGACCTTCTGTATACAAAACAGAGATCAGATTCTCGATGCCTTTGGTTTCGTTCACCTGGCCGCCAATTTTTTCTGCCACCAAAGCAGTTTTGAGTCCTTTGCGGGCGCTGTAGATTGCAGCCGAAACACCGGCGGGCCCACCACCCAAAATTGCAACATCGAAAGTCCCCAGGTTCTCTTCAACTGTTGCGTTTTGTGGCTCGGTGCCGAGTTCTTTTTCCAGTTTGGACAGAACATCCAAAAGTGAGCCTCGACCACTGTGAACAAGCTTGTCGCCAACAAAAACCGCCGGCACGCCCTGAATATTCAACCTCTCGAGTTCTTCCTCAACCATGCTGCCTTCAACCATGCTGTGACGAATGCGCCCGCCATAGATGGCAACCTGATTCAATGCTTGAACAATGTCGGGACAATTTTCGCAGCTCAAGGAAACATAGGTACGAACTTCCGCATTGCCGGAAAGCCTTGCCATGCGAGCTTTGAGACCATTGTCGAGCTCTCTTCCTGCGCCTCCTGCATTGAGAATCGCGAGGATTAGGGAACTGAATTCGTGGCCACCGGGGACTCCCACGAATCGGACACCAGTGGTGGCCTTGTTTCTGAAAATTTCGAATGTCGGCACCGCGGCATCATCGCCGACGACAACGCTTATCTTATCTGAACAGGAGGCCACACCGTTGAGAAGGTCAAGCATTTCTGCCTGCTTTTCGTGGTTCGTGGAGGCAACCCGAAGTTCGATGGTGTCGCCAAGTTTGGCGAAGTAATCTTTCAGTTGTGAGCTAATGTCTTCTGACAACATGGTGTCCTCCTGTTCTGTCGGCATGCGTTGGAATGCTGAGCCGGTGTTGGACCGACTCAGATTTTTCCAACCAGATTGAGACCTGGCTTGAGCGTTTCTTGTCCGGGCTTCCACTTGGCAGGGCAAACTTCGCCCGAATGGCTTGCGACGAACTGAGCAGCCTGGACCTTACGCAGAAGTTCTTCCGCATTGCGCCCGATGCCGTTGTCATGAATTTCAACAATCTTGATGAGTCCTTCAGGGTTCACGACAAACGTGCCGCGATTGGCGAGTCCTTCAGCTTCGATGTGAACACCAAATGCACGGCTGAGATGTCCGGTCGGGTCGGCCAGCATCGGGAACTTGATCTTCTTGATGGTGTCCGAAGTGTCGTGCCATGCCTTGTGGGTGAAGTGTCAATAATCATAGTCAATGTTGCATCATCATAAAATTCAGCTACTGGATTTACTCCTTCTTGTGTTACTTTTAAAGCAGGTCCAGAACCCAAATTTGTAATAATTACTTGTTCTGTATTACTCGTGACTGTATTT
>JBMSQQ010000137.1:0-6034 GCA_049423385.1 Silvanigrellaceae bacterium
AAATGGGCGTGTTTGTTGACGTCATGTGGCTAATTGGCTGGATCGAAGGTTCAGTGAGCAACAACAAGCGGCCCGGTGCCTATTGCACACGCTTTGCCAAATCGCGCACCCCCCGGGTGTACATGACTTACAAGGGAAGCCTTGAAGACGTGGGCACACTGGCGCACGAACTGGGGCATGCGTTCCACAATTGGGTTATGCGCGATTTGCCGCTTCCCGAAACGTATTACCCGATGACCCTTGCCGAGACGGCAAGTATTTTTGCCGAGACGGTGGTGAGCGATGTGTTGTTGAAAAAATCCTCCACCCCGGCTGAAAAGCGCCAGGTTTTGTGGGGAGATTTGGGCAGCGCCGAAGCGTTCCTGCTGAACATTCCTGCCCGTTTTTGGTTCGAAAAGTCTTTTTATGAAAAACGCAGCGAACGCACTTTGTCTCCCGATGAATTGTCGGCATTGATGAGTGATTCATGGAAACGCGCTTATGGCGACACGTTGTCGGAGATGAATCCACTGTTCTGGTGCAGCAAACTTCACTTTCACATCAGCGGAACGTCGTTCTACAACTTCCCCTATACGTTCGGTTACCTTTTTGCCTTGGGTGTTTACGCCCAGCGTGAAAAACAAGGCAAAGATTTCTACAGGAATTACGTCAATCTTTTGCGCGACACCGGGCGCATGAGTGCAGAAGAAGTTGCGCGCAAACACCTGGGTGTGAATATTTCTGAACAGGGTTTTTGGAACGATTCGATTGCGATCGTGGCAAAGCAAATTGCGGCATACTCGAAATCTATTTGAGTTTGTAAACGGTGTTTCTGCTTGGCGATTCGGGTGTGCCTGAGCTGGTGGGTGCCTGCTCGGTGCGCGCTACGGTTTCGAACAAGTCCTGTTTGCCAAGGGTTTTGCTGGCAATCAAGGGTTCTTCACCGACGACTCTCGGTGATTGAATTTCGATGGGCAACACGAGGGTTTCTGTCCGGTCTTCCATCGGTATTTTTCCGCCTTCAATACTCACGTTTCCCGGAGAAGACTGACTGAAGGAAAGTTCAATTCCACTTCCGGCCGCAGGAAAAACAAATTCAGGTGGAAGGTTGAATTGCAGAGTTTGTTTTTCTCCCGGGCGGAGGATCAGTTTTGAAACGGGTGTTCCCTGCCCGGTGCCGGATTCGACTTTTTGACCTGTGGAATTTGTACCCACGAGTTGAATTGATTTGAGATTGAATTCGATTTCCATGATCTCTTCCAGATTCCCTGCCTGCAAATCAACCTGCAAAAGCTTGAATGGTACGGGTTGTTTCGGTTTGCCGGGCTTTGAATCGTCGGGATTTCCGACTTCGACGGCACGGAGTCGCGACTGTTCAGACGGTGACGAACAACCTGCCAGCAGCAGGACTGAAAATGCAACCCACAGAATCGTCTTTGCTTTTTGGGTTTTTGAATTTTTCATCAACACCACTCCGACCTTGTCGACTTCGGAAATTATTTACGACAACTTGAGACAATTCTTCATTTTTTCATCACCGGACTGAAATCCTTGGTCATCAACGGGAAAGCCTGAAAGTTCACCTGCATCAATTTTTCGGGTGATGATTCCTCGGCGGCAATTGCAAATACCTTCTTGCGGAACTCTTCGAGTGTGGCTTGAATTTTTTGCGCACCCGTCGAGCTCACTGCGAGTGTGACCGAACTGACGTTGCGCTCGTCCGCTGAAAATTCCGGACCAAGGCATTCCCGCGCCAGTTCGAGCATCTTCAAATGAAACCGGACAACCCCGTAGCCCGGAACCCGGGTTCCCGTGGAGAGGTGTTTTTCTTTCTTGAAATAGACTCCGTCGCGTTCCTGCACAAGACCCATGTGTGTCAACAGCTCAAGGCTTTCACGTACATCTGCGGTGGTGATTGGAACCCGAAATTCCCGCAGGAGTATTTGCGGCGTTGCACCCTCAGGGTGAAGTTCGAGCCCTTCAAAAACAAGAACGTGATGCCAAGCGCTGAAAAAAAGAATGGCGTCGCGTGACCCTTCATGGGCCTGTCGATTTCCGGCGACATCCAGCAGAGCGTCGTAGTCCTGGATACGTTCTCCAACGCTGGTGGCATTCTGCAGGCGCACGAGGGATGCAAAAAATCGACGTTCTCCGGCATCCAGTGCGAGTGCGTCAGAAATGTTGCGGACGTGCTTGTACATGAGTTTGCGGCTGCCTTTGATGATCGTGAAGACAATGTTGCTTGCACCCAGTTCCAGGTCTTCCGCGAATTTCAGATACGAATATTTCCCGTATTCGCTCTTGGCGAGCTGATACAAGTCCTCGAAGTAGGTGCGGTAGTTCGAGTAGCCGATGAGTTCGAGTTTCTTTCTCAGCTCTTTGAGTCTCTTCATGCCTTTCGTTCCTTCTCAAGGCGAAAAGTCTCCGCCCTGTGGGCGGAGACGAAACGTTGGGGGATTCCTTCAGACCAGGGTCATTTTGCAATCGCCGCAGGTAAACTGGCCGTTGTTGAACCGGGCAAAACGTCAACCACGGCAGGGTAGCCGATGCACAAGCCCGGTGTGAGAATCTTCTCGATGCCAATCGAATCAGCAATCAACGTATCGCCAATGTCGCATTCACCGGAGCGCCACATCGTGTCTTCAACCGTCTGGGCTGCCACCACGCTGGCAAGGAACTCACCCGACGCAGAATCAATTCCCTTGATGCGCAGGTTTCGCCGACTTTGGGTCAAGTTGCAGCTTTTGACGGGTGCTCCGGTTGTATCGATTTTTGCGAGCAGAAGAGAGAAAGATCTGTCTGCAACCGCGAACGCAAGACCCACAAAATTGTCTTTGGCGCCGATGATGACGCTTCGACCATCTTCGCAATGGTTTTTGCCTGTCATCACCTTTGTGGTTGGAGCATGCGAAACGCTTGCAGAGAATTTTCCGGTTTCAAGGCTGCGAACACTCGAAAGATAAGCGCCCACTGGAAGAATGCAGCGTGGCGCGGGCGGTGGAGGAACAATCGCCGGTCTCGGGACATCTCCGAGCTCGACCGAGGTTTCCTGTTCCACAAGAATTGTTCCAGGCCGGGAATCGATGGGCGAGGGTGGTGCAACGGAATCTCTTGAAAGTGCATTCTCGAGGCTCTTCGAGTCCACGACAAGTTTGGCGCCCACGAGGCACTCTCCAGCAATGCCAATATCGCTTTCCACGACGGATGCAGCGATGACGCTGCCCTTGAATTCGGTGGACTTGCGGTCTCCTGCCGCAATGCGGATGTTTCTGCGCTTGGGAGTCACCTTGCATTTGCCAAAAGGAGCTTTGGCAATATCGATTGCTGGACCCGTGAAACTTGCAAAACTTGTTGCAGAGGCTGTGATGGCGAGCCCCTGGAAGCCTTCCTTCGCATTCGTTGCGACCAGATCTCCCTGCTTGCAGTTGTTTTTTGCAGCCGGAAGGGCGAGTTTTTTTGGAAGTTCGACGCTTGCTGAAAATGCACCCGGACCGGAGGATTTCACCTGAGTCAGGTAAGATCCCGCGAGCAGAAGGCAACGCGATGCAGAAGCGGGTTCAGGAGCGCCCAGAGGAACGGCCACAAGACGCTGCAGAGAGATGTTTTTCTCGACCAGGATCGAGCCGATTTTTTTGTTTTCGATGGGCAAACTTAAGTTGTATTGCTCGAGCTCTTCATCGCTTTGGACGCGCTGGTCAATGCCAGCGACAGACTGCTTGTTGACCTCCAAACGTCCACAGCCTGTCGAGAATCCAATCGCCAATCCGAGCAGACAAAATTGCGGTGAAAGTTTCATGTGTCCTCCTTTTGGGAACGGGTGGCCGGAAACATTTCCGACAGCAATCCTTTCGGAAGATTGAAAAAAATTATAACACAATTTATTTGAAAACGTTAAAATATAATGAAATTGGTATCTTATAGAATTAAATGAATTTCATTTTCAATTAAAAATGAAATCATAAACTTGTATTGGAAACCCTAGGCGTGAGTCTACACTGAGACTGAATAAATTCATTGTCTGGAGCACAGCGCGAGTCCGTCTGTGTCCAAGCCAAAACAAAACCGGCTGCCCTGGGGCAGCCGGTGGTCGTCAAGGGGGATTTTTGAAACCTCCCCGCGTTCAGGCGGTGGAGAGTTTTACCTGGAGCAAGAATACGAATAAGTACCTGTCAGGCCATAGACCTTGAACTTTTTACAACGGCTTTCCTTCGAACCGCTGATTTTAAGCGAGTTGTCTTTCGTTCCGGAGAACGAAACAAATCCTCGCTTGAATTTTCCACCATCGCTAAACGATACGTCAACCTTGTTTCCGTTTCCGCGTTCGTAGACGTGAAGTCCGGCGATTTTGGTTTTACCCGCAATCAATGACACCGTCGCTTGATTGGATGCATAGATGCACACACCACGCAACTTTTTGGCATCTGGTGTGATTGAGAGTGAACCCGCGTTTGCAATCACCAGCAATATACTGTCCTTGGAAAGTTTGCCTTTGCTGTCGCCGGCAATGACAATTTTCTTCTTCTCATCTTCCTTCTTGATCTTGAGTGACTGTCTGCACGATTCCTTGAAGGCGTTGGCATCATCGCCGATTTGAACATTGGGCAAGCTCATGTCGTCGAGATCCTTGTCATCCTCAAAGTCGACGTCATCTTCCATTTCGTCGCGTCTTTCCTCGTCAGACTTTTCTGCGACCTTGGCTTTCTCTTTCTCGATTTCTGCTTTGATCACATCCTCTGCGGCCTTTTTGGCTGCAGCTTCGGCAGCGACTTTGGTGGCGGCTTCGGCCTCGACACGTTTCATATCTTCAGCTGCTTTTGCGGCAGCTTCGGCCGATGCTTTGATCGCAGCCTCTGCGGCAGCTTGTGTTGCGGCTTGCTCTGCGGCGAGTTTGTCCGCGGCGGCTTTGATTGCAGCGGCAGCGGCAGCTTCGGCAGCTTTCGCAGCCTCTTCGGCAGCTGCTTTCACAGCGGCGTCCGTAGAGGCAGCAGCAGCATTGGCAGCAGCCGTGGCTGCCGCCATCGCATCCGCTGCAGCCTGTGCAGCAGCTTGTGCGGCTTGCTCGGCAGCAAGCTTCTCTGCCGCCGTCTTCGCGGCATCGGCAGCGGCCTTGGCCGCATCCTCAGCAGCCTTTGCGGCAGCAGCTGCTGCGGCTTGAGCTTCGGCATCTGCTGTGGCCCGTGTCATCTCGGCCTCGGCTGCCTTTTGAGCTGTCTCGCTGGAGGCAGCTTCTGTTGGCGCACTTGCTGCGTCTGGGGTAGATGGGAAAAGCTTCGACAGGATTGCTGTCATGACAGAGTCTGCAACCGACTCTTCACTCTTGCTCATGCCACTTTCCACCTTCACAACTGCACTGGCATCACCCGACTCCATTGCCTTTTTGATCTGCTTCGTTTTGTCGAGAGCGGAACCCTCAAGCGCGTAGAAAGCACGGTACGAGTCTGGTGAGCTGAATTGGGTGGGTTTGTCGCCACAGGACACGAGTCCTACCACGGCCAGGGATGCGCTCAGAATGTGGGGTGTTTTGCAGAGTTTCATGGTCGCGGCCTCCGGAAAGAAATTATTTCCTTCGAAGACTTTTGCGGCGTTTTGCCATGGCGAATTGAGCGTTTTGTTTTGCAAATATTCAAGTGTCTGGAAAGATTGGCTGAATGTCAGCAGTTCAAGTTGTCGATTTTAGGGTTTGCAAATTCGCAAGCCATTCATTTTCACCATGCTGGGATAGGTTCTGTGGCGTTCGTGGACTTCGCATTCTGAATGTTTCGCAGCTCCTCCGGGAGAGACGCTTGAATGCAATGAGCCAATGCATCGATGGCTCTGCGCTTGAGCTGAGCCCTGCGCCAGACCAGCGAAACTTGTCGTTGTGGTGCCGGCGATTTGAAGGGGCGATAGACTGTACTGGCGGGATGATTCCGCTGAGCCGCGAGCCAGGGAATGAGTGTGTAGCCCGAACCCGACTCAACAAGCCGTTGCAGTGTCTCCAGATTGCCGGCCTCGAATCGAACGTTTTTCAGAACGGGTCGACTGCTGCGCAGGGAGCAAAATCTGAGGATTTGTG
>JBMSQQ010000138.1:0-5780 GCA_049423385.1 Silvanigrellaceae bacterium
TGATGTTCCCATGGCTTTTGCGAACATCAAATAAAGCTCAAAATGCATGTGAAGCGGATGAACTCATCACGAATTGATGAGTCAATCAACGCTTCTGATTGGCTGCAATCAGGTTGAGTGCACTGCCGGCCTTGAACCAGCCGATCTGCTGATCGTTGAACGTGTGATTCAACGTGATTGCATCCTTGCTGCCGTCAACGTGTTTCACAGTCAACGTCAGTGTGCGGCCCGGCGCGAGGTTTTCCACGTCGAGATCGAAACGATCATTTTCGCGAATCTTGGCGTAGTCCTCGGGATTGGCAAACGTGAGCGGCAGCATGCCCTGCTTCTTGAGGTTGGTTTCATGGATGCGGGCGAAGCTCTTGGTGACAATCGCGCGTCCACCCAGGAAACGAGGTTCCATTGCCGCGTGTTCACGTGAAGACCCTTCACCGTAATTTTCTTCGCCGACAACAATCCAGCCGATTTTTTGTGACTTGAGATCACGCGCCACTTGCGGAACACCTGCATAATTGTTCTTGCTGACGTTGAGGACAGAATCCATTTTGTCATTGAACGCGTTGGTTGCAGTGATGAGCAGGTTGTTGGAGATGTTGTCGAGATGACCGCGGTATTTGAGCCACTTGCCGGCGGCTGAAATGTGGTCGGTGGTGCACTTGCCTTTTGCCTTGAGCAACAAAGCCAAATCCTTGAAGTCCTTCGTTACGTCGGGCTTCACGAAGGCACTGAGCGCCTGAAGTCGATCGGAAGATGGATTGATTGCCACGTTTACCTTTGAGCCATCTGTTGCAGGTGCCACGAATCCTGCAAGGTCTGGAACGAATCCCTTGGGCGGTAGATCGAGTCCTGTTGGCGGCTGCAGTTTGACCACTTCACCCTTGTCGTTTTTAAGACTGTCTTTTGTGAAGTCGAAATTCAGTGTTCCAGCCAACGCAAGCGCCACGACAGTCTCGGGCGATGCAACGAACGAGTGAGTTTGCGGATTGCCATCATTGCGCGCAGTGAAGTTGCGGTTGAACGATGTGACGATCGAATTGGGCTCGCCATCCTTGATGTCGTGGCGCTTCCATTGACCAATGCAGGGTCCACAGGCGTTTGCCAGCACCTTGCCGCCAATTGCTTCCAACGCTGCCAGCTGACCATCGCGTTCGATGGTTGCACGAACCTGCTCCGAGCCGGGAGTGATTGTGAACTCGGCTTTGGTTTTGAGTCCCATGGCTGCGGCTGCTTTTGCAATCGTGGCAACGCGGTCGATGTCCTCATAGGATGAATTTGTGCACGAACCAATCAGTCCAACCGTGAGTTTCTCAGGCCATTTATTTTCCTCGACTGCCTTGGCAAACTGACTGATGGGGAATGCACGGTCAGGTGTGAACGGGCCGTTGATGTGTGGTTCGAGAGTGTCGAGGTTGATCTCGATAACCTGGTCGAAAAACTTTTCCGGGTTCTTTTCAACGTCAACATCTGCACGCAACAGCTCGGCATTTTTCTCGGCCATTTGCGCAACGCTGTCGCGACCGGTTGAACGCAGGTAATCTGCCATGCGTGAATCAAATGGGAACACCGAAGTTGTGGCGCCGATTTCTGCACCCATGTTGCAGATGGTTCCCTTGCCCGTGCATGACAGCGAGCTGCAGCCAGGGCCGAAGTATTCAACAATCGCTCCAGTGCCGCCTTTGACTGTCAGGATGCCTGCGAGCTTGAGAATCACGTCTTTGGGAGAAGTCCATCCTTTGAGTTGACCCGTCAGCTTCACGCCAATGAGTTTAGGCCACTTCAATTCCCAGGCCATGCCTGCCATCACGTCCACGGCATCTGCACCACCCACGCCGATGGCCAACATGCCCAGTCCACCCGCATTGGGTGTGTGGGAGTCGGTACCAATCATCATTCCACCTGGAAATGCGTAGTTTTCCAAAACGACCTGGTGAATGATGCCCGCACCAGGTTTCCAGAAACCGATGCCGTATTTGAGGGAAACAGAAGACAGGAATTCATAAACTTCGGCGTTGTCCTTGTTTGCGGTGGCGAGGTCGGACTTTGCGCCGTTTTCGGCTTGAATCAAGTGGTCGCAATGCACCGTCGACGGAACCGCGACTTTTGGAATGCCGGCCGACATGAATTGCAGCAACGCCATCTGGGCAGTTGCGTCCTGCATGGCAACGCGGTCGGGGTAGAAGTCGACGTAGTTTTTGCCGCGTCCAAAGTTTTGCACCGACTCTTTTTTCAGGCTGTCAGGCGAAGGTGACAAGTGGGAATAAAGGATCTTTTCCGTCAGGGTGAGGGGCCGGTTCAGGACGCCGCGAGCTGTCTGAATGCGCTCCGACATGTTGTCGTATACCCGCTTCATCATGCTGAGATCTTGTATCATATTCTTGTCTCCGTTGAGTAAGGCTTGGTCAAATTGTGGCGTTGGGGAGCATAGCATCCGTGTGCAGCAGGCGGAAGAACGCAATGGTTCGAAGTTTTTGAAGTATCTATCCAATTTTTTTTTAAATAGGCTTGACAAGATGGGAACGCTTCGGCTAATCCCCGATTCGCTGAAGACGGCCCTTTCGTCTAGAGGCCTAGGACACCTCCCTTTCACGGAGGCGACACGGGTTCGAATCCCGTAAGGGTCACCAAAAAACCGCAGGTCACGAATGTGCCTGCGGTTTTTTTTGTCGTTCGGATAACTCTTTCGAGCGCTCCTGGATATAATTCCAGTTGTTGCCCCCAGGGCAACCCAAGACCCTTTCGTCTAGTTGGTCCAGGACACCTCCCTTTCACGGAGGCAACACGGGTTCGAACCCCGTAAGGGTCACCATCTCCGCCCCGGGATTGCCCCGGACACGACGGCGGAGCTCTCAGAGAGGCCTGTCAGGCTTTTTTCGCCCAGGAAGAACACCATCCGCCCGCTTTCACTTTGCCAGAGGCAATCACCTGGCAGCTTCCGACCTCGGAGCCATCCAGTTGACCGGCGGTTTTGTAGAACATGCAATTTGCACAGTTTTGTTGCGCAAATGCAACTCCGGTCTTTTCTTGTTGCAGATTGGCTGGAACATTGGCCTTGTCGTGCTTGTAGTTGAGGCCCGAGGCCAATGGGTCCGTTTCAGACACGAGTGTCAACGTCTCTCCACCAGCCGCGTCGGCCGGTGCAGGAGTGGAGCCTGACTGGGCTGAAGCGTCTGCCGGTGCGGCCGCTGGTGCGTCTGCAGCAGGTGCAGCTGCAGGAGCGGAAGTTCCATCTGCAGCAGGCTTCGAGCATTGGGTACAGGCATTCAGTGCACTCACAAGTGGTAGTCCAACAACCACTCCCAAGCTGATCTTGATTGCATCGCGACGAGATTTCACTTCTGACATCACACTCTCCTTCTTTGGTTAACGAAACAGGAAAAGGCCGTCATTTCCAGACGACCCCATGTTGAAAGAATACCAAAATTTCACCGCGCTGGTGAGCAGGTATCACCCGGAATTTTATGCTCAGTTCAAAGTCTTGAACGCAACGCAGCCATTGGTTCCGCCAAACCCAAACGAATTCGAAATCGCTGCCCTGACTTTGCGTTCCACAGCCTTGTGGGCTGTGTAGTTGAGGTCGCAATCGGGATCGGGTGTGTCCAGGTTGAGTGTGGGTGGAATGATGCCGGTGTGCATTGCCATCACGCTGAAGACGGCTTCAATTCCACCAGCGGCGCCCAGAAGGTGTCCAGTCATGCTTTTTGTGGAGCTGATGTTCAGCGCGCGTGCATGAGTTCCAAACAGAGTTTTGATTGCTGCTGTTTCATTTGCGTCATTTGCTTCCGTCGAAGTTCCGTGGGCATTGATGTAGCCGATGTCTTCCACGTTGAGTCCACCTGTTTTGAGGGCTTGCGCCATGGCCCTCACGGCACCCTCACCACCGGGTGCGGGCGACGTCATGTGGTAGGCGTCGCCGCTCATGCCGTAGCCGCAGAGTTCTGCATAAATACGCGCTCCACGCGCCTTTGCGTATTCCAAATCTTCAAGAACAAGCACGCCCGCGCCTTCACCCATCACAAATCCGCAGCGGTCCTTGTCGAACGGGCGGGACGCACGCATGGGCTCGTCAGCAAATTGCGAGCACAGGGCTTTCATTTTTGCAAAACCTGCAAACGAGAGGTGACTGAGTGCAGCTTCTGCACCACCGGCCACCATGACCTTTGCGCGACCGGTTTGGATCAGCATCAGCGCTTCCCCGATGGCATGGGTGCCACTGGTGCAAGCGGTCGTGACACAAATGTTTGGTCCTTTTGCTCCGAGTTCCATTGCCGTGATTCCAGCTGCCATGTTGGCAATGAATCCTGGGATGGTGAAAGGAGAGACGCGACTGGGATCCTTTTCATGCATGGTGATGATTTGTTCTTCGCAGTAGCCGAGTCCACCAACTCCAACACCAATAGAAACACCTGTATCGAGCTTCAGTGCTTCACTCAGTTCGAGGTTGGCGTCTGCGAGTGCCATTCTTGAGGCCGCCACTGACATTTGCACGAAACGTTGATTGCGTTTTGCTTCTTTTTCGTTGCCAAAAAACGGTGCCGGATCGAAGTTTTTCACTTCTCCGCCGATCTGAACAGTTTGTTTTTCGAGATTGAGTGATGTGACTTTTCCAATGCCGCTCTGACCGTTGATGAGTGCCGACCAGCAACTTTCCAGGGTGTTTCCGACCGGTGAAAGAATTCCAAGACCTGTCACTGCGACTCGTTTCATGCTCATCCTTTCGTTGGAGCTAGACCCTCGGGGGGCGATTGCGTTGCGGGACTATACGTTTGGGTATAAACCTGCGCAAGAACGGGGGAGCCATGGGCCATCATTTTGAAACAATTCTCTGCAGAGCTAAATGTTTCCTCTGGGATTTTGATGGTTGCTTTGCAGATACAGAGCGGTTGCATTTTTTTGCGTATCGTACTGCCTTTGCACAGGTTGGTCACAACATCGCTGAGTCCGATTATTACCCCTCTTTTACGCATTTGGGTGATGGAACAAGTCGCGAAATTTTCACCCATAAGTTGCAAATAGCCGAGGAGGAAATCGCTCGGGTTAAAGCGCAAGAGTACAAAAGACTCATCGCCCAGGGGCCAGTCAGCTGTTTTTCTGAAACATTACCCTTGGTGCGGCTCATGCACGCGCGCGGTGCAAAAGTTGCTATCGCTAGCAACAGCTCAGAGGAAGAAATCCAAACGGTACTCTCTACCGCTGGTTTCCCTGTCGAAGAGCTCGATCTGGTCGTCGGTAAACGTGACGGCCTCAGAAAAAAGCCAGCGCCAGATATCTTTCTGCATGCTCTCGAAAAGCTCTCGTTGCGGCCTGAGGAGGCTGTCGTGCTCGAAGATTCCAACAGAGGTTTGATGGCAGCTGCAGCGGCCGGGTGCCATGCGATTTGGGTCAGGACCCGATACAACGACGGGCTGCAGAGCAACGAGCCGCACCTCAATTCCCTTTCACACGGGAGCCTTCTCGAGCTGATGAAAACCCTGCCACCATCCTGAGATCTTTGAGTACAATTCTGAACCGGGGAGCTGAACGATGTGGATGGACAATTGGGTATTGAATCGTCCCTTTAGGCTCTGGCCGGAACCTGTTCGCTCGGCAGACCACCACCGTGTGTTGTTTAGATTTTTTGAGACCGCGCGTCCGCTTGTGGTTTTGTCGAGCTCCAATTCAGCCCAACGCGAGACCTTTGAAAAGACTTGCTCTGAACTGAATGTTCCCATCGTCCAGCGCCGTGGGGGAGGGGGGACGGTGGTTCTGGGGCCGGGCTGTCTGGTGTTGACTTTTGCTTTCTA
>JBMSQQ010000139.1:0-5771 GCA_049423385.1 Silvanigrellaceae bacterium
CGCACCAAATCCTATTCCTTTGAAATGGGCTCTCGCTGAACTCAACTGCTGCCAAAACACCCTGCGCCCTCCCATGACCATCCTCGAAGAGGCGGAAATTGTGGCGGTGAGACAAGCTCTTGAAGCCGTGAAGTCACGAGGCATCCAGCTCTTGAAGTGATGGCAACTGGATATCCGGCAAAATTTTGTCTTCTGGTTTCAGGGAGTCGATCGAGAAAATGAGTACAACGAACGAATACAGTTCATGCATCAGAGTCGATAAAATCTCCATGCGCAATGCTGGTGTCGTCATACTCACGGGACCCTCGAGCTGCGGCAAGGGAGAAGTCGCAGCAGCGCTCTGCAGGGTGATGTCGATCCCACCAAGTGACCATCTTTCGATGGGCGAGATTTTGCGCAGTGCTTTCCAAAACGCAAAAAATGATCCTTCCTACGCACAACTGCTGGCTGGGCAGTACCAGATTTCGTCGGATGCAAACATTTTCGAATGTGTCGACACCACTGATGATCTCTCGCGAAAAGTCAGAAATTATCTGCCTCAGCTCGAAAAGTACTTTGGCCGCAAAGGCATGGACTCATTCACAAGCCAGCTGGAGTGGCTCGAATTCTGCACAATGAACGGCCTGCTCGTGCCCAACCGATGGACTCAAAATTTTATTGCTGCGCACATCGAACATTCGCCGGGGCTTCGTCATCGACCTTTCATACTCGACGGCTACCCCCGTACTGTTGCTGCTGCAAAGCATCTGCTGGAGTTTCTGAGACGTCTCGAGGTACCGGTCACGAAAGTTCTGCATCTGAGCATTTCGCGCCAGGAAATGATCCAACGCGCAACCCACCGTGGTCGCGCCGATGATGACGAAGCTTCGCTGTTGAGCCGTTTTCAGTTCTATATTGAAAACGTTCAACCCAGTGTCGACTACCTCAAAATGGAATTGGGCTCAGACAAGATCGCTCTGATTGATGCGCACCAGCCTGTTTATGTGGAGCGCAATGGTCAACGGGTCCTGGCCTTGAAGGAATCTATTTCCAACGTGGTGTCGGCTGCATTGCGAGGGCTCGGCGTGCCAAGAGTCATCATGAAGGATGTGCTCAACTCAGGTACGGCCATCCCGGAAATTCATCGCAAGGAAAGCCTGGTGCCCTGAAGCATCGTTTCAAGCTGTTTTTTTCAATTCACTTCCGTTCTCGTCGTCAGTTTTCTTTTCAAGAAGACTGTTGAGTTCGTGAAGACGTCTATCGAGTTGTTTCCGTCGAAGATCCATTGACATCAACACGCGGCTCATTTGATTCCTGTCCACCACAAGGGTGGCAATCATTCTTGGAGTCAGATAGTTTTTTGAAGTTGCTTCTTTTTTGCGACCAGAAATTCGACCTGATTGGAGCCCATGCTGAATGTACGTGTGCAAGTCTTTCAAGGTGGTCATACGTTCATCGAACCAGCCCTCGAGTTCACTCAAGGCTCTCAGGATTTCATCTCTCTCGGTTCGAGCAGCGATTTCTGGATTATCTTTTTCCATGACTCACATCTCCAAGCGCTGCCACCCCTATCGGCAGAACCCATTCGCGACAGCATGTGCCAGTGCATGCATTTTTTTTACCTGCATTGGGTTTTTGACTCCTCGATCAGCCATCGCCCGAGAAGAACAACTTGAGACCGCACGGGACAAGAATCTGAAAGAACTGCTCTTGAAGGCCAACGGAATCCCTTCGTTTCTGTTGCTCGCGGAAAAATCTGCCCAGATGAACGCATACCGCAACAAATACCTGGAAGTACTGAAAACTCCCGATTACGCCGCGCGCCTTGATCTTTCCACCCGGACGGCTGGAAATCGCGGCAAGCAATACTCATTGAACGTCGATGCACTTTTGAGTGGGGTTTTTCAGTTTGGAGGAAACTGGCGGTCAGATTTTGAATGGTCAATGGCCAACAGCATCAAGGAAAATTCGACACTATTGAATCACAACGACACCGCCATTGTCCGACTGAACTCACTTTCACTGACTTATGGCCGCGAGCGCAGCACTGAAAGCACGATTGGCTTGCTGGACGAAACTCCCCTCCTTCAAGGTCAGGGTGTCTACCCTGGATTTTCGGGGGCGAGAATTCGCGTTCATCCAAAGCATCCCTATGAATTTCGAGGTGAACTGCGCGCGGAGTTCGAGATCGAACACGGCTTGATGACACCAAGGAATCCCCTGCAAGCTGGTGGTTTCAGCAGTGCACAGCGCACACGGCCCAAGGTTCTGTTGACCATCGAGAACACCACCTGGACTTTTGCATCCAGCGCCATGCTGGAGTGGTATTCAGACCCTGATGGAATCGTTGGCAATATATCCGGAGGCAGGACACCCCCTCTTCCCTTGAACGGAAGCCAAGCGAAACAGGCTCCTGAAACTCGATGGAGACCTTTCCATTTGAGCCTGGCCGGCAAATCACGCTTGAGTCCCGACCTGATGTTGACCGGTCTTTTTGAAAGAGTTTCAAATCCCATCGGGGAATCAACCCGACCCGCGTGGAGTTTTGATACCGGGCTGGAGAACAACGGACAGATCGGCGGCGAGCATATCAAATCGAATTTGTCGCTACAGTTGTTCAAGGCACCCGCGGTATCCTTGCCCGTGATGCGACTTCCACTCGAAATGAATCCCGATACCCAGGGTCTTGTTGTCCGGGCAGCGCTCACATGGCTGCCAGCGTCCCTGCAAAACCACTCCTTTTCCATGAACTTTGGGCAAATTCAGGAGACGAGGATCGGCAATTGGGGCCAGGACCATTGTCAGCCCCCCCTCGCCTCATTCCCCCGCGATACCACGGATACCTGCAAAACCTGGTGGTTTTCTCTGAAATGGTCCCAAAAATCGGTAACAAATCTTTGACAGAGAGACGGACTGCTTGCGGATGTTGCGAATATTCATTTTGTCATTTATCCTAAGAAGTGAAAAATCAAGTCAAGTGATGAAAACGTCGGTCTCCGAAGAGTTTCTGCCCAAAACAGAAACTTGACACAGCCGGACCTGGTGAGGCCCCGGCTGACTTTGACAGACACTATGGCTTTTGGGAGGTCTCTTGAAAGTACAGACATCTCGTTTTGGCGACATTGAGGTCGATGATGCCGACGTCATCTCGCTTCCCGAAGGCCTCGTCGGCTTCCCGGAGCTGGTGCGTTACGTATTGCTCGATCATGATGCAGATTCGCCCTTCAAGTGGCTTCAGTCTCTTGATGATGGAACCATGGCGTTTGTGGTCATCAGCCCACTGACCTTTCGTCCCGACTACACGGTTGAAGTGACGGAGGAGGAAATCTCCATCCTCAACCTTCAATCTCCTGACGATGCAGTGATTTCTGTTATTGTGACCATCCCGTCCGACCCGAAAAAGATGAGTGCAAACCTGAAGGCGCCCTTGGTGTTCAACCTCAAGAATCGCACGGGAAAGCAAGTGATCGTCAAGGACGCGCAGTATCAGACCAAGCACTTCATCATGGAAGAAATCAAGAAGTACGCGAAAAAAGACCTTCAAGCCGAAATCAAGAAGTCCGCACAGACTTCGAGCGGCGAAGAAGCTGGCAAAGGAACGGCCAAAGGCTGAGCAGAACCGCCGGGAGCCTCAACGGCCTCCAAGCAGATCTGCAACCCAAGTCTCATTGGCTGGGCACTGGACCTGAGTGGTGGATTCAAACTTTGTGGTCGAGTTGAACTCGGCCACTTTGTTTTTCAGGGCAGTCAAGACCTCCCAGTTGACCTCCTCCAACTCGTCCACTTTCAACTTGAGCTGGTTTTGAATTTGAACCCTGGCCTTGTCGCTCCCCCACCCATCCGCTGTCGGTTTGCGGAACGATGAAATTGAAGCAAGCGAAATTGAGCAGAACGCGTTTGAAAGGACGCCCTTGGCGGTTCCCTTGAGAGGTCCCAAGGCGCTCAATAAAAAGCAACTGCCGGGAAGGGCGGACAACGCAAAGGCTTCAAAATTTCGAATTGCCTCGCTTTTCTCAATCTCAGCGCCAAACGCTCTCACATCCACGAAATTGTTGTTTATTTTTTTGGTTTTCGTCTTGTCCAGGAAAAGCCTTTTGAGTCCTTCGCCATCAAGACGCACGTACACTGGAGTTTCGGCATAATACCAGCACTGGAACAAAGCCGTGTTGAGTGGATCCCATTTTGCAACCGGGATTTTTTTGCCTCCGGCGTACGGTTCTAACGTCGGCGCTGCTGATGCATTGGCTACTTGTGGGGGCACTCCCGAAGAATTGGCAGGATTCGTTGAGAACGGGTCATAGGCTCGTGGTTCGCTTCCAACAGAACCTATGCTTGTGGGAGCTTGAGCAAAAAGTGCCGGACTGTCGGTGGTCAATGCCCACATGTAACCACGCACATTGTTCCCAAACAAACGCTTGCTTGCCGCACTGATTGCATCAATCTCGGCCTGCTCTCCGGCAGATGACTTTGGCCAACAGCCACTCACCATTCCGCTCACAAAAAGCAGAGAAACTGCCCCAACGGCTAACATCGAGTCCATGACGGCCCCCTGTCAGGCAAATTTTTACCTTTTTCGATCTTTTTTGCCCAATCTTGAGTTTTCCGAAATTCTTCCGATTGTTTCTCGGAGCTTGCGAGCTCCAAAAGGAGTTGGAGGTTGACCCAAGAGGTAAACAGCAACGACGAACGATATAAAATTGAGGCACGCATTGGTTCAGGTGCAATGGCAACAGTGTACCGAGCCTATGACCAACGCCTCAACAGGATCGTTGCGCTCAAAATTCTTCACGATCACCTTGCGACGAACAATGAGCTTCGTTTGCGCTTCGAGCAGGAAGCACGACTGGCCGCGCGAATCGATCACCCCAACGTCGTGCGGATATATGATTTTGGTCTCAACAATAAAGATCAGATTTTCATGGTCTCTGAATTCGTCGATGGTCGCAGCCTGACTTTGTCGTTGCGCCGTTACATGAGTCAATCGAATCCATATTTGAGTCCCGTCCTGGCTGCCCTGGTGGCACATGAAATTGCACGTGGAATTGAAGCTGCACACAGGCACTCTGTTATTCATCGCGATCTCAAGCCTGACAACGTCCTTGTTTCCAACCAAGGTGAAGTCAAGCTGACTGACTTTGGGGTTGCCCGTCCGTTTGATTCCGCAATGACCCAGGTGGGACAATTTATTGGATCACTGACGTATGCTTCGCCCGAGCAGATTCAAGGCGACAAGGTTGACGCGAGAAGCGATATCTTCTCGTTCGGGGTTATTCTGTTCGAACTTCTGACAGGTCAATTGCCCTTCAGATCAACCAACCCGACTGACCTTGCGATCAAGATCACACAAGCAAAAGTTCCACCACTCAACCAGGTGAGACCCTCGGTACCATTTGAACTCGATTCCATAGTCAGAAAATGCCTGCGCGCCGATCCCGCCGAGCGTCCAGGTTCTGCCGATCTTCTTGTGAGGGACTTGGCGCTCTACCTTGGCAAAAACGAGATCCAGATTTCTCCACGCATGATCCAGGATGGCTTCGAAAATCCGAACCTTTTTTCTTCGACCATCCGGCGCTCACCATTGTCTCCCACGGTCCAGCCAGAGAATTCCGAAGGCTTGGCAGCTGACAGTCTTCCAGTAGACAACTCTCCAGTTGTTAAACGGTCTACACAAGTACAGGAAGCCGACCTCACGAAAGTTGCCGAAGCCGAACCTCGACTTGATTCGGGCAAAACAAAATCTTCCGAAAATGTTGCGGTAACAGCGCAAACTCCGGGCATTTCGGCCGTGGCTC
>JBMSQQ010000140.1:0-5632 GCA_049423385.1 Silvanigrellaceae bacterium
CGAACGATCACTTCCAATGGAAGAACCCGACCCGACTTGACGAGCATGCTGTGTGCGTCGAGGCAGCCTATGAAGTGATTGGGAACAATGTCGCGTGTGCAATTGAAAAAGAAGGTGGAGATGGCTTGCAGAATGGTTCCCTTGTTGTCGACATCAAACGGCAACACGCTGTCGAAGGCTGAGATTCTGGCTGTCGACGTGAGCACGCGCTGCTCAGGGTTGATTGCAGTGTTGATGCGCACCTTGCCAAACTGGACCGCAAAACGATGGCCACTCATTTTCAACTCCGCATGCTGCTTGAGAGATTGTTCAGTTCATTTTGCATCGCTTCAAACCTGTGCTGCATTTCGATGGGTTTCAGATTTCCGCCTTCACAAATCGCCCTGCTCACCGGAAAGATGATCTCCTGCGCAAGTCCATGGGTTCGTTCGAGTGCCGAAGCAAGGCTGATGCCTTGCGCTCCCACACCAGGCATTAGAAGAGGAAGTTTGCCTTGCCGCAGAATGGGGTTTTTGAGGGCATCGTCGCGGTTTGCGCCTACGACAATGCCGATGTGTGACGCCAACGAGCCGCTTGGGTCGAGGGCCAGATGAGCATCATTACAGGCTTCGCCAATGGCATTGAAAGAATCCTGCAATGCCGACAGTTTTTTCTGCGGGAATTCGGTTGTGGCCCCCAGAACAAAGACGCGGCTTGTGGCACCGCGCAGACTGAGTGCCTTTTGCAGCGAAGAGCCAATGACGTGCTCACCCATGAATGGGTTGACCGTCACGCCATCGACCCTTAGGTGTTCGAAGGCAAAATCGAGATACTGGTTGAGGCTGTTGCCGATCTCACCAAATTTCCCATCGAGAAGGATCGAGGTTTTCCCGGCCAATTGCTCACAAACCAATTCAAGCTTGTCGATGCCCAGTCGACCCCAGCGGAGGAAAAATGCCAAATTCACTTTGATCCATTTTGGCTTTTGCTCAAGGAGTTCAAACAACTCCATGTGGTTTTCAAAGCAGGTCAGCCAGTCTTGCTGAGTCCCGGAGCGGGGCATGGGATCAAACCCCAGGCACAGAATTCTTTGAGCGGACGTTGCAGCCGAATCGGTTGTCATAAATGGCCAGCCTTTTTGGAAGAAAATGCAGTTCGAAAGAATTCAATCTCTTTGTCGATTTCGTGATGAGTTGATGAGCGCAGAATGACGTGTCCCATTTTTCGCCCCGGGCGAACCTCTGGTTTCCCATAGAGCATGGCTTCGCAAACAGCCTTGTGTCCGATGACCTCGGATGGCCACGTGGGCGCGCCTGTGTGCCACAAATCTCCCAGCGTGTTCCACATCGCCCAGGTTTCTTCGGGTGCGATTTGTTGAAATTCGCATGGCAAATCCAGAAGGATCTGTGCCAAAATGTCGAACTGGCTGCGGGTCAGGCTGCGACGGGTGATGTGACCCGAGTTGTGCGGGCGCGGCGCCACTTCGTTGACCAACAGACGAACTCCGCTGGCAGATTTCACCGCGAAAAATTCAACTGTGAGAAGGCCAAACACGTCCCATGCATCGGCAATGCGTTCAGCGATTCTGCGGGCGTCCTCGCAAATTTCAAAAGGCAAACGGGCAGGAAAGTAGGTGGTGTCGAGAATCCCGTTTGAGTGCTTGTTTTCAACAGCAGGAAAAACAACCGAACCGAGCGTCGGATGTCTGCCGACAATCACACTCAGCTCCATCAGTAAATCGCACTTTTCTTCCAGCACCATTGGAAACGCCTGGGGTGACGCACCAAGTTCGGAAACGACCCCAGTCCATTGTTCCGGAGTCGACAACCTCCATTGGCCTTTTCCGTCGTATCCACCGTTTGCGGTTTTCAGAATGGCCTCGCGCCGTTCATTGATCCAGATGTCTTTCTGGGAAAGCAGGTCATTAAAGTTTTGAATTTCCACCCAGTGGGTGAGCGGAGCGTGTGCTTTGGCAAGCGCCTTTTTTTCAGCAATCCGATTTTGGGAGTTCTCAAGAACGCTGACCGAAGGCCAGAGTTTATTGTGTGTCTTGGTTGCATCCAGTACGCGACGCAAAACGCGGGTCGGGATGTGTTCAAATTCCCAGGTGACCCGATCGCATTCCTGAAAAAGGCGGCTCAGGGCATCTTCATCTTCAAAGGATGCAATCCGGGTGAAGGCTGTACGGCGAGCTGCGGGTGAGTCTTTGCTGGGATCAACAACAATCACACGTGCACCCAGGTTTGCCAACGATTCGCTGAGCATCAAACCGAGTTGGCCGCCGCCCAGAATTCCGATGGTCTTTGGTTGCTCGAGAGTCGTCATTTCAGTTCCGCTCCCAACGGAAAGTCACCCCTGCCGTGGTTTCGACCCGACGTGCCTGTTCCAGTGCTTGCGACTCGATCCCTTTTTTGTGGTTTGCGAGCCAGCCTGCAATTTTTGGGTCAGACAAAGCCAACACCTGCAGAGCAAAAAGCCCCGCGTTTTTTGCTCCGGCAGAACCAATGGCAAATGTGGCAGTTGGCACTCCGCCCGGCATCTGGACAATCGACAACAGACTGTCGAGTCCGCTCAGGGCTTTGCTCTGCACAGGAACTCCCAACACCGGAACATTCGTCAGGCTGGCAATCATCCCTGGCAGGTGCGCTGCGCCACCGGCGCCGGCGATGATCACTTTAAGGCCACGTTCAGCAGCCTGTTTCGCATATTGAAACAAGCGCTCCGGGGTTCGATGTGCACTCACGACGGTGCATTCAAAGTTCACATCTGCTGCCTTGAGCACATCGACTGCGGCCTGCATTGTGTCCATGTCCGATTCGCTGCCCATGATGATTCCAACTGGGATCACGTTGCAGTCTCCTTGGTTTTTGATTTGTCTGAAGGCGTGGGCTCTTCGCCAAGCCGTTTGTGGGCAAATGCATCGGCGTAATTGCCGCTGAAACACGAATCGCAGAATCCGCTTTCACCGTTGGCGGCGCGCAATGTTGGTGCAGCCATGGTGTGGAGCGTCTCATTGGCAAGGTACGCGAGCGAATCGACCTGCAGTGTTTCGCGCATCTGCGCTAGGTTCATTTGTTGAGCCAAGAGCTCTCGGCGTTTTGGGGTGTCGATGCCGTAGAAACAGGGGAACTTGACCGGTGGAGAACCGATGCGCATGTGAACTTCGGCTGCGCCAGCTTCTCGAAGGATTTCGACAATACGCCTTGAGGTTGTGCCACGAACGATGCTGTCATCGACAACAACCAGACGCTTGCCTTCGATCACATGACGCAGTGGGCTGAGTTTCAGGCGCAAGCGGAAGTTTCGGATCGTTTGCGTAGGTTCAATAAAAGTGCGGCCCACGTAGTGGTTTCGGATGAGGCCCACCGCATAGGGAATTCCGGAACTGCGTGCGAATCCCATGGCCATGGGAACGCCTGAGTCGGGAATCGGGATGACAAGGTCGGCTTGAGCCGGTGCTTGCTTGGCCAATTCAGCGCCCAGTTGTTCACGGAACAGAAATGTCGATTGTCCCCACAGATTGGAGTCTGGCCGGGCGAAATAGATCTGCTCAAAAACACATCTGCGGGTGCCGGTTCCTTCTCCGGTTCGTGAATCCGGGAGATGACTTGAACGCAATGATCCATCAGACAGTCTGATATCGATCATCTCGCCCGGCATGATGTCGCGTTCGAATTTTGCCCCCACGAGCTCGAAGGCACACGTTTCGCTGGCGAGCGCCCAGCCCTGTGGTGTGTGGTCTTCCTCCGCCTTGATGAACCGGCCAAGTGCGAGTGGCCTGTAGCCGAGCGCATCAACACAAGCATACAAATGAGTGGGTGTGAGAAGCACCAATGTGAACGCACCTTCCAGCAGTCCGCTCACGTGCTTGAGTTTGGCGCCGAGGTCTGCACCGGGCGCTTGTGCCAGCAAATGCAGTATGATTTCTGTATCTGCCGTTCCTTGAAAAATGGCTCCACGGCGCTCGAGGTCATCGCGCAGTTCGGGAGCGTTGACCAAGTTTCCATTGTGAGCCAGCGCGACCTTGACTCCATTGACCCGTGCGACAAGCGGCTGGATGTTCGCCGCCGCTTCTCCGCCGGCCGTGCTGTAGCGCACATGACCCAAAGCCGCTGTGCCCACCAACGTTGACAAAATCTGTGGTTGAAAAATGTCGCTCACAAGCCCGGGTGCACGATGAACCTTGATGTTGCCGTTGCTCAGCGTAGCCAACCCGGCGCTTTCCTGGCCACGGTGCTGAAGGGCAAACAATCCAAGGAAGGCCATATGGGCTGCTTCAGCATGATGAGAGAGAGCGAAGATTCCACACATGGTCTGTTACCCGAAAAAGGATTTGAGTGAGTCGGCGTGCGCTGCGGCAGACGCTTTCCAAAGCTGAGCTTCTGCCGCTGGCAAAGCTTCGAAGTCTCTGAGTTCACCCATCGAAATCAGTTTGAGGCCTTTGCGTTCAATGGATGAGACCAAAGCCGCGTCATTCAGCCCATGGCCAGAGATGACGACTCCCGCCTGACCTTCCGCGCAGAATTTCTGAGTTGAGAGGGATTGGAGATTGGCCGATGGAACAAATGCGCTGTTTGCCTTTGCGGCAATGGTTGCAAGCGTCATCATCAGGCCGCCGCAGCCCACGACCGAACAGTTTGCAAGTATTCCCCTGGAGTGGAGCTCGTGGACACACTCCCAAAGGTGTTTCTCGGCGTTGAAGTCAACTGCCGGAACTGGTCCATTGTTGGCCAGAAACACATTCCACGCCATTTCGGACATCGCAAAGCTTGTCAGTGTCTCCGAATTTGCCGGAGCCAGCCAATAAAGTTGAGTCGATGTTGAAGCTGGAGCTGTGTTGGCTTGTGTCTTTGGGGAAGTGGCTTTAGCTGCGTGGTTGTTGCCAATCACTTTTTTCACACTGTCAATGAGACCAACAATTCCCACCATGGGTGTTGGCGGGATCGGTGTGGTGCCTGTTTGGTTGTTGAGACTTACATTGCCGCTGACGATGGGAATGTGCATGGAGGTTGCAACGGAGTTGATGCCATCAATGGCATCCGAAATCTGCCTCATCACTGCTGGCTGTTTTGGACTGCCGAAGTTCAGGCAGTCTGTCATGGCCAATGGCTTTCCGCCGCTCGCAGCAACTGAACGGGCCAGGAGCAACGTGCTTTGGGCAGCGCCATGAAGCGGGTCGAGTTCGATCCATTTTTCCTGGCATCCGGCAACGAGGGCAATGGCGGGTGAATTTTGCGCAAAGGGATCCTGTCCACTGTCGGCAAGATACTCCGAGTCGAGTCGAATGACAGCCGCGGCGCTCGACAAAGGCGTTTGGCAACCTGAAATCGTGTTGCCCTGCACTGTTGAACAATAATGGCGCGTGAGCGGCTCCTTGGACGCATGAACAGGAAGCTGCATCAGAGCAGGCAATTGCTGAGTCAGCGTGCTCCAGGCATCTCCAACGGTTGTTTTTTCCGACTCGAGGACATTGGCCAGTGAGCGTCGGTTTGCTTCAGGCAAGCCGAGATTCACTCCCGAAGTTGTTGCAGGTGTTGGCCGTTCAATTTTGGAATGTTGCTTCAGGTATTCGTTGCGATCCTGTAATGGCCAACGGTATTTGGGTGGTTTGTCGGTGAGATTATCCACCGGCAAGGCGCAGACAACCTTGTCG
>JBMSQQ010000141.1:0-5434 GCA_049423385.1 Silvanigrellaceae bacterium
TCAGCAAGTTCAAGGCTCAAGTGTATATCTTGAACAAAGACGAAGGTGGACGTCATAAGCCATTCTTCAAGGGCTACCGTCCTCAATTCTACTTCCGTACGACAGACGTGACGGGTGTAGTTGAGCTGCCTGCAAACGTGGAAATGGTGATGCCAGGCGACAACGTCGAAATCAGCGTCGAGTTGATTACGCCAGTTGCTATGGAGCCAGGACTTCGCTTCGCAATCCGCGAAGGCGGACGTACAGTTGGCGCTGGTACAGTGTCGACAGTTCAAGGCTAATTAAAACAGCCTTGAATCGATTCTGGAGAGCCTTTCTCCAGATTCAAAAAGCCACCCGCAAGGGTGGTTTTTTTTATTGTCATCGGGATTTGTGACGAAGAGCTCACAGCTTCGAAGAGAGACCTGCGAATGAAATCAGATTCTGTTCATTTTGTGGGGAGCACTCAGGGCTTTGTGGTTGGCGCTGTCGCGGGTTTGATGTTCTTGATTTCGCTTGCGCCGGGCTGAATTCCGTGGATTTTATCCTGTGAGCTCGCCAAAAGCGAGACTCTGGGACAACTTGCACGGGAAGCTCCTTCATTGTTCATCAGACCGCCTTTGTCGATGAATCGAGCTTGTTCAGAGATGGTTTGAACAGCGTTGCATTCGATCTTTGCAACTTCTGATTCGCTGAGATCTGCCAATTTTCTCCAGCCTTCAGATGCTCCCTGAGATGGGTCGCCTCCATAGATGTCATAACCAGCCGTTGCAGAGCCCAGCAACGCGCACGCAGACAATGCGATTCCGAATGTGCCTCCGGCGGCAACACCACAACCCAACATTGCGACGCCAATTCCCAACCAAAGAACGGTCGTACGTTGTTGATCGATGTCGTTCAATCGATGGGTCAATGTGTTCATGTTGATATAATTGCGCACGATGGGTTTGGCGCGGGTGAACATTGTCTTGAGTTCTGAATCGGTTGGAGTGCCATACACCTTGTCTGTTGAGGCTGCATACCAACAGCCCCAATTCTTTTCGTTTCGACCTGGTATTTTTTCTTCAACGTGCGCAAAAAGAAAATTTCGTTTCTTGCCGCAATTGGACTGCATCTGAACAAATTCGGATTCGGGCATGCTGTCCTGGGTTTCGGTATTGCGAAAGATACATCCTGAAAAGAGTCCCAAGGAGCTCAAAAGCACCCAAGGGAGCAGCCTGTCCAAGGCTTGCTGTCTTGATTGTGGTTTGTGGCCCGGGCTGGCTCTCAACATTCAGGCTCCTCGCACTGAAACGTTAACGAGTGACAAACCCCAATCGTTCCTTGAGCGACTCGGGAAGTGTCGGGAGCGAGGACCTCGGCAGCAAAAAGGTGGAGAGATTGAAGAGATCTGCAAACACCTTGGATTTGTCGAGGGTCGATCTGAGGTAAGCATACCCCAGGGAACCACCCGTACCAACCCGAATGCCAATCATCCGATGGACCATGATGGCATGTTGTGCTCGCCATTGCTGGAGCAATTCATCCATGTCAACCAAAAGTGTCAGCAGTCGGAAGGGTTGATGGAGGATGGGCTCTTCCCGATAGAGGTTGATAAACAGCGCCGCATGGGTTGCCTTCAATGAAAGACGTCGAACGCCCTGCTTGACAAGATCGGAATGCAGGGATTCATCGAACAATGCCCTGAAGTAGTTTTCCGTCTTTTCCACCTCGGAAAGTTGTCGTGTTTTTTCATCCTGCATCAACAATGGATGATTTGAAATATATTGCCGATCGCGGGTGAGGTGACGCTGAAGTGCTGCTTGATATTCCTGCCAGAAGCTGAAGCCATCACTGGTTTCAATAAATGGCGTTCTTTCCAGCCATTTTTCCACCAAGGCAAACAACGATGGAGCCGATTCGGCTTGTTCAAGTTGCTTGAATTCGTCGGCAGTGAGCGACTTGGAAAGCGGAGATTCGCGGTTGGCCAGAAGTGGGTGGTCGCGTTTGACTCCAAGCGACGATTCCAGAACCCTGAATTGTACGCTTTGAAAACCAGAAGCCGGAGAGACCAGATCACGAAATTCAAGAAAATCGAGTGGCGTCATTGTTTCCAGGATACGGAGGTGGTCGATGAGGACCTTTTGGATTTCCGTAATTCTCGCCAATCGCGCAACAGCAGTCGCCATCATCTTTTCATCGACGGTCAATTCCTTGAAAACTGAAGCCACCGATTCCAGCTCGTGGAGAATCTGCTTGAACCAAAGTTCGTGCGCCTGATGAACAACAATAAAGAGAAGCTCGTCGTGAGCTTCTCTTCCGTGTTCCAAACTCTTGGGCGATTGCAGATTCAGCAGTTCAGGGACGCGGAGATAACTTCCGTAACTCAGAGGCCTGTTGCTGAACTTGTCCATCACTCGCCTTCTTTGACTTTCTCGACTTTGCTGAATTCGATTTCCACCGGGGTTGGTCGACCAAACACGGAGATGAGCAGGCGAAGCTTCATCTTGTCGGACTTCACTTCATCGACATCACCAACAAAGTTCGTGAACGGACCATCGATCACGCGCACGCGTTCGCCCTTCTCGAAGCTCATCTTCGGGCGAGCAGCGATTTCTTTTGCCATGTAAGCCGTGCGGTTGATGACGCGATCGACTTCTTCGTCAGACAGTGGAGGTGGTTCGCGGTTTGGAGCAGCACCGATGAAGTTTGAAATCTTGGGTGTGTCCTTGACGCAGTGGTACGCAGATTTCTCGGTGAGATCCATCTGAATGAAGATGTAGCCAGGCATCAGTTTTTGCTCAATCCGCTTCTTTTTGCCCTTTTCGTCGATTTTCTCGACTGTCTGGGATGGGATGATGATCTGCCCGAAATAATCACGCAGATTGAGTTTCTTGATGCGCTCCTCGAGAGCTGTTTTTGCCTTCTTTTCCATTCCCGATTGCGTGGTGATTGCATACCAACGCAAGCGTTCGTTGCGAGGTGCGGGAGTGGATTCAGTGGAGGAGTTCTGAACTTCTTCTGTCATTTTGAAAGGACCCTCAGGCAGCTTGACTCATAATGAGTTGTATCAACTTAACGAAAACGAAGTCGGACAGGAACATGAACACCGAAGAAACAGCCACCAGAACTATGACGATCAGAGTCGCGCGCTGGGTTTCCTTCAAATCGGCCCATGAAACCCGGGTCAGTTCATCGCCCACGTCCACGACGTAATCCTTGAGACGACGGCTGGCAAACAGAAATACCGCGGCGATAGCTGTCAGAATTCCTGCAATTGTGTTGTTCCAAAGTGAAAAGTTTGGGTTCGCAACACTGAATCCCGAAGCGCTTTGGGGCATGTAGTGTTGCGCCACAAACAGACCTGCTGCGTGAAACAAATACCAGAAAAACGCAGCAAATATCACGTAGAACGCGAGTGCGTAACGATAAGCGGAATTGGAAATTTCTGACATGCGGTTATCCTTTGAGCCCGACAAATCACAGACTTCTTAATAATCACGGCTTGCTAACATGGTTTTGGACCTGCGGGCAAGCCGGTGGACAAAGGTGGGTCACCAATCGACCCGCCCTGTTCAATCCGTCAGCCATCGCCCTGCGGTGACTCGGCCACCAAGCACTTGAAAAGGTGTCTTCTCGCACGATCGAGATATTTTCAAGCTCCACGCCTGAAGCATAGAGTTCAATGCACATGAGCGACTGCAAGTCTGGATAAATTTTGTCTTTTTGGAGGTTTTGCGGGTTGTTTGGGTTTCGAAATGCCTCGATGTAGAAGCTCTCGAGCTCCGATGACCAGCGTGGCAGGGAACGCAGTTTGCCCTCGAGATGAGCGACAACGGCAGATTCGACATCTTGCCCGCAAGGGTAATTGTAGCCTGCGATGGCGGGTCCAATCGTGACGTGCAAATATTTTTGCCAATTTAAAGGCCTTGCTCGCACGACGTCGGCATGTTGGCCCATCCAGTTCATGACTTCCAGTTGGATGCCCGCAGCATATCCGCGCCAACCAGCATGAAAACAACTTGCAAGCTCGATGCGTCCGGACGTCTCGAGAGTGATGGCGACGGCCAGACAGTCGGCAGTTGAAATTGCGAGGGGTGCCGTAAAATCCTCGCCCGCGACGGCAAGGCCGTCTCCGCGAGGAGGGTTGTGAGAGTCGAAAAATTTCAGGACGCAGACATCTTTTGAGTGGTGGGCTGCCACCTTCCACGCCGAAGGCAAAGCATCGGCTGTGGATATCACCACTGCTGCTCCGCAGTGACCGTGTGGGAGCTCGAGCTGACAGCCATCAATGAGCGCAGATTCACCAAGCACGACTCCTTCGTTTGTCGAGTGCTTGGCAATGAATTTTTGAAATCCAACAGGCCATCGTGCCGCTTCGGCTTTGCCGTCTTTCGTCGCAGCCAGAAGGATTTTCATTCCTCGCCCAATTCCGCTGAAGGGAAAGTGCTTCCAGCGCGACGAGACATTTCGGTTTGCAGAGTGCTGAGCAGGACTCCGGTTGCAACGCCAACGTTCAGAGAATCCACCGACGCGACCCCGCCAGGAATTTTCACAAGATAATCGCAATGGCGCGCAACTTCCTGACGCATGCCTTTCGATTCATTTCCCACCACCAAAACATAATGGCGGTCCAATGGGAGTTCATCGTGTCGGGCACTGGCTTGCAGCGATGAGCCAACGACCCAGACTCCCGATTTTTTGAGAATTTCAAGAGCGCGGTTGATATTCACCGTGGGAACGAGTTGGAGGCTGAATGCGCCGCCGGATGAGGTCTTGACGACCAAAGGCGTGATTTCGGCTTGACGATCCTCGCCGAACACAACGAATTTCGCACCAAAGAATGCAGCCGTGCGAAGAATGGCGCCAAAGTTGCGGGGGTCTTGAACCTGATCGAGCACAAGGCCAAGGCAACCGTGTGGCGATTCAGCCATCATGTCGGGAAGTGACTGGGAAATGTCGTGAATCGTCACTGTCGGGATTTTAGGAACACGCAGGCAGACGCGCTGGTGATTGAGTTGTTCTTCGGAAGTCAGCGGCCATTCTTCATCTTCCTGGCTTTTGCAGAGAGTGATTTTGAAACCGAGGCTTTTGCATGGCTCAACGATGTTTTTGAGCTGTGCCGGTACGCGTCCGCTTTTGTCGGCGATGATGTGGAGTGCATGAGCCTTGTGCTCCAGGGTGTCGTCCTGTTGCAGCCCCGCGAGATAGTTTTCAATGGGACGTCGCCCCCAGATATGGAACTGGCGCTGTGTTGTGATTGAGCCTGTCGCGTTGACCGACAGTTTCTTAGTACCAACGGGGGTGCGTTCGCTCGGGCGGGCTTTGTTCTGGAAGCTGACTTGATCTTCTGAGCGCCGTTTATCCTTGTATGCTGGCCGTTCACCTTGACGCACAGGCCGCTCACCCTGGCGCGCAGTACGTTCACCCTGGCGCGCAGGCCGTTCACCCTGGCGCGCAGGCCGTTCACCCTGGC
>JBMSQQ010000142.1:0-5353 GCA_049423385.1 Silvanigrellaceae bacterium
CCAGCACGAACAACCGCATCCACCCCTTCAGCCTATCACACGGAGCCCCCATGAGAGCCCATCGAATCCTTGCCGCCATCGCTGCGGCGGTGAGGCTGGTCTGCGCTGCGGCACAGTGGCCGGTGCTGGCCCAGCAGCCGCAGCACCGCAAGAGCCGTGCGACGGAGGGCAAAGGGATCCTTGTTTCCCTTGACGTCTGTTCCGTGGCCCACAAGAACCACAAGTGAATCAAGTTTATCGGCAAGACTCAGAATTCGTCCCAACTCGGTTTGCGGCAATGAGGATGATGCACCTGTGGGGGCATAGTGCTCAGCTATGGCTGCCGACACTCGTTCACAATTGCCTCCAAACAACTTTTGCTCACGAACCAGGATGCCGCCCATCAAGCCCTGCATTTCGTCAGGGAATTCCTGAACACACCCGGATTTGAGGTCAGCTTTGCAATACAGTCCTGCCGTTTCTGCTGCACCTGCAAATTCGACGTCTGAGTCACCCCTTGAAAGTGCAAACCTCTTTGCCAACTGTGACACGCGCGAAGATTTATCTTTCAGGGTTCCCATTCCCGCCTGGAACAACTGCGATTCCAGTTTTTCAAACAATTGATGAAGGGGCGTATTGAGGTCACCATCAAAATAGAAGGCGCCATCATCCAATCGGCCTGAAACCACTGTCGAAGTCGCCTCGACCATTCCTTCGACGTTTGAACAGGGATATCCGGCAACTCCAACGTAGTAGGGCATTGCCGCGCCGCTCTTGGGATTCACGACGGAAAGGTAATTCATGTGTTCACGCAAAACGCTGGTGATCAGGCGTTCTGGGAGGCGCATGAAGCGCTCTGGAATCTTGCCGAGGAAAATCTGCGGACATTCCGAAAGACCCGCCACCTTGGTCACAAGGTCGTCGCTGCCTGCAGGAATCACACCACCAACGGATGCAGCGATTCGCTCCGCCTGTCCTTTGATGATGTTGATGCGTTGCTCCTGTGATGGTTCAACATCCAGGGAGGAAATGATCTGGTGATACTGGCTGGCATGCGGAATCGCCGCTGGCCGGGGGTGAAGAATGCGCTGGCCAAATGTTCGATTGCCAGCCTTGATTCCAAACGCCTCGATTTCAAGAATCCTGTCATCTGCCATCGCACAAATCCAGCGCACCGGCCGAACAAAGGGTGTCGCACCTTCTTCAACAATCCATTTCATCTTCAGTCCGGATTCGATGGCTTGGCACCACCCGATGAATTCCTTCGCGAGGAGCTCGGGAAGAGACCCACCTGTCTCGGTCTTTTCTGCGAACAGAAAAATTCCATCGGGTCGCTCTTTCCATTCGAGCGCCGAAATATCCAATCCTTGCTTTCTCGCGAATCCAAGTGCAGCAGGAGTCAGGCTTCCGTCCGCGCCGCGCGCTATTTTTTGTGCGGGTCCCCAAAACTCCCTGTTCACAGTTGGCTCACGTGCCGGCAATCCATTGCACAGCAATACGAGTCGCCGCGAAGAAACAAGGATGCGGGACTCGAGATCGGAAATTTTTGTTGCAAAGTCCTTCGACGTTGCGAACCTTTCCGCACAATTCTTCTTCCAGGCGCGGAATTGGTTTTCCAACTGTTCGACGGCTGCCGACTGGAACGATGGCGGCATTTCTTCGACGCCCAGCTCAACACAAAAGGAAACTGAATCGGAATTGGTTTTGCCTTGAGCATCGCCCGCTGCTTTTGGTTTTGCAGCAACCTGAGAATCTACGGCTGAATCGCCAGAGAAAAAGGGCAAGCGCGGATCGGTGGGCAAACGCTTCATCATAGGATGGCCCAACTTTTCACGCTCAGCACAATACGCTGCAGCACACAAGCGAGCACACTCTCTCACCCTGCCAATATAACGCTGGCGTTCACTGACAGAAATCGCGCCACGCGCATCCAATAGGTTGAAGGCATGTGAGGCCTGCAGAACGTAGTCGTATGCAGGCAACACCAGGTTGGCGGCACATAGTTCCTTCACCTTTGTTTCGCAAAGAGAAAAAAGTGCAAAAAGATGATCAACGTCAGCATTCTTGAAATTGAAGTGCGAGAATTCAAATTCGTTCTGCTTGAAAATATCACCGTAGGTGAAATGATCGTTGTAAGGAATGTCGAGCGCACTCTTGAGACCAGAGGCATACATGTAAAGGCGCTCGAGACCATACGTGATCTCGCCCGAGACGACGTCAAGATCGAGGCCTCCCAGTTGTTGGAAGTATGTGAATTGGGTGACCTCCTGACCATTGGCTCGAACTTCCCAACCCAATCCCCACGCCCCGAGGGTTGGGCCCTTCCAGTCATCCTCGAGCAATGAGATGTCGTTTTCCTGCAATCGAATGCCGATGTGCTCCAGCGAGCGCAAAAAGACGTCGACAATATCTGCCGGCGCTGGCTTCAGGAAGACCTGCAACTGATAGTAGTGCTGAAATCGATAATGACTTTCTCCGTATCGTCCATCCACCGGACGTCGACAAGGCTGCACGTAAACGCTGCGCCAAGGCTCAGGCCCCAGGCCCTTCAGGAAAGTATGTGGGTGAAATGTTCCAGCACCCATTGCAGCGTCGTAGGGCTGCGTCCAAAGACAGCCAAACTTGCCCCAGTAATCAATCAAGCTGAACACAAAACTTTGAAAATTCTGCATACATCACCATTATTTGAATCGGGTGAATGCAAACCCCGTGTGATCACTTTAGTTCAGACCCAACCGGGCTGCCTTCCATTCGAGTCAACGAACCGACAGAGCCCTATGGAGCCGACCTCAGGAACGACACCAAAACAGCCGAAAACAACTCATCGTTCATCCAATGAGAGCGCAAAAATTGCAATGAATCATCCGCAGGAAATTGGTCAAAATAAGCTCGCAAAAACGACGAGCCGTCACAGGTTTGGACACTCGTTGCAGTGCAATCTTGCGACAAGCATCAAAATTCTTCTTTTCGTCGTCCTGTGCGCTTGTTTCATTCCATCAAGGAAAGTTCTGGCTCATGGATTCAACGCCAATCACGTCGACATCGTCAAAACATTTGGGCGAAAATACCGTGTCATCATCAAATACACCCACGTTGAACTTGGCGAATATCGAGAGGCACACATCGACTTCGATAAGAAGGACGAAGCCATCAAAGCATTCCAGGACCTCGTGAAGGGTGCTGATTTTTTCCTGGGCGACATCAAGAATTCAATTCACTTTCACAATCCGCCAGAGCAAAACCAACCCTTTTAGTTCACTTAGGGACAGTTCACATCGGGAAACCGACCATCAAAAAAAATGCCCGGCGCTCGGCCGGGCACGAATACAGAACACGAAAAACAAATTTTACGCGTTCTCGGAAGAACCACCAAGGAAACGGCTCGTAATACGAGCAGCCTTGCCCTTGAGCTTCTTGATGTAATAGATGCGAGACTTGCGAACTTTACCGCGAGCCTTGATTTCAACGCGGTCGATGAGTGGCGAGTGAACAAAGAATGTTCTGTCGACGCCAATTCCACCTGCAGAAATCTTGCGGACCATGAACGTGCTGTTCGTGGTGCCCTTGCGGTAACGGATCACCGTTCCTTCGAAAGCCTGAAGACGGAACTTGGCAGAACCGTCTTTGTTCGTACCTTCAGAGATCTTCACCAACACCGAAACGGTGTCGCCGGCGCGGAAATCTGGAAGTTTGGTCTTACGGAGAAACTTCGATTCAAAGAGAGACAAATCTGGATGCTTCATATTCTACACCTACCCACGAGAGAGGAACCTTAAGGGATTTAACGGTATCTCAGTGAGAAAAAATGGTCGGGGCGACAGGATTTGAACCTGCGACCACTTGCACCCCAAGCAAGTGCGCTAGCCAGGCTGCGCCACGCCCCGACAAAGTTAAACACAAACTACTCAACAAACTTTACTTTGCAAGAACCGTTTTCACTTTTTCAACGACAGCTGTGAACGCTGCTGCATCATGAATCGCGAGTTCAGAAAGCTGCTTGCGGTTGAGACCAACCTGAGCCTTCTTGATGCCGTTCATGAATTTGCTGTAGGGAAGACCGTGTGCACGGGATGCCGCGTTGAGACGAGCAATCCAGAGCGAACGGAATTCGCGCTTCTTAACCTTGCGGTCGCGATATGCATACTCAAGACCCTTGCGAACGATCTTGACCGCTACGCGATAGGTTTTGGAGCGGGAGCCACGATAGCCCTTGGCGAGCTTGAGAATCTTCTTGTGGCGACGACGAAGTTTAAAACCACGTTTGGCGCGAGCCATATTTACCTTCCTTTCCTCGATAGCCGGAGCCCAATGATTTGGGACTTATTATCCGGAGTACCGGTTGAGACCGTTTTTAAAGACCGCTGTTTGGCAAGCAACGCTTGACCAACAACATGTTTTCAGCACGCATGATCTTCGCTTTCTTCAAGCGATTCTTACGCGAGCGTGACTTCTGACCGGTGAGGTGTTGCTTACCCTGGTGAGGGACCTTCACTTTTCCGGTACCTGTGACTTTGTAGCGCTTAGCAGCTGCGCGCTTCGTTTTGATTTTCTTGCTGGACGGTGCTTTTTTGCCACCGGCAGCACGGATCTTGACTGTCCGTTTTTTTGGCTTTGCCATATGCTTGCCCTTTGCTTGACATAACAAGGTTAAACAGAGGGGCCCTTATAGCACGCAATTCAAGCCTTGCAAGGCTTTTGAACGGCAGATTTGCAAGAAAAAAAGACCCGTCATTTCTTCGATTTTTCAACACCAATTTCGCAGGCAAAAAAAAACCCCGGCTGACGCCGAGGTTCATGGATGGTGAGCCCGCCCGGACTCGAACCGGGGACCAAAAGATTAAAAGTCTTTTGCTCTACCAACTGAGCTACGAGCCCCACCAGAAGCCCGTACCTAATATCACGACAAGCGCATGTCAACAGAACATGGGGTGAATTTCGATTTATTTTTGGTGCCATATTTTCTCAAACCTTGTTTACTGTTTGGGGAGTAAAATATGGGGTATTTTTGGGAATGAACTCGGCGGGGATGACAAGCGATGGACTTGAAGAAGACACACGACGACCTGTTGGCAAAAGACATGAAAAGGCAAAGCGGGGCCTTAGTTGTTCTCTATTTAGTCACTGGCGTCCTGGCGATCGTGGTTGGCACGATGACGCCCGAAAAATCCTCACTTTGGTTCGTCGGCCTGGGTGGATTCCTGCTGGGCATGAGCCTTGAAAAACTCGCCACACGACAAATACGCAGGGTCGCAAAGCAACTCGCCGAGCAACAAAAACAATAGGCTCCTCTGACGACTCCAGTCACAAAAAATTGCGAACAAAAAAAATCCCCGAGAGCATTCACCCTCGGGGATTCGAAATAAAAAGGCTGCAC
>JBMSQQ010000143.1:0-5235 GCA_049423385.1 Silvanigrellaceae bacterium
AGTGCTGCGCGTCAATTACAAGGCAGACTACACAGGCGCGCTCGGCAAGTCCGATAATCCCGAGTTGGTGGTGCTCGAACTGACGTCCAAGAATGTCAACACGTCATATGATGTCGTGAAACTCTGGATGCGAAAGTCCGACAGCATGCCGGTGCGCGGTGAATACTTTGGCACCAGTGGCAAGATCCTCCGTTCGGCGGAATTCTCCGAATTCAAGGAGTTTTCAAAGGGATACAAGCGTCCTGCGAAGGTTGTCATGCGCAATGAACTGATCAAGGAACGATACACGGAACTCCTGACTCAAACCATGAACGTGGATGCGTCGTTCCCTGATCAGCGTTTTGCGCTCACCGATTTGGGCAAATAGTGATTGATGTTTTCACCTCAGAATTGAATTCGCGGGGACAGACATGAAATTTCATACAACGCTGCTTGGCCTGTCGTTGTTCAATACGGCCCTGTCATTGCCTTCCCTGGCGGATGACTCTTCTCTCCAGCCCAGGCTTTCCGAGTGGCGGAGTCATGGACTTTTGCGAATCGATCTCGCCGACCCGAGACTCGATGAGAAATTGATCTCACCGGAAGTTGCCGGTCAAACTGGACTCCTGGACTTCAATCTTACAGGCAAACGACAACTGTTTGAGGGACTGACGTTCCAGGCTGATGTTGATGCGTTTGCAAGGAGATCGTGGAATTTCAGCAAGCGCGATCCGCAAACCCGGGCGGTTGTCACGACGCAAGGGGACACGTCCGAGAATCCAGCATATCGCATGGCCCTCAACGAATTTTACCTGAATGGAGAAGCGCTTGCCGGATACCAATATGTCGTCGGCAAAAAAAGGATTTTGTGGGGAACAGGTTTTGCAGCAAATCCAACGGATCTTCTCAATCCAACAAAAAATCCGTTGGATCCGACCTATGAGCGACGTGGGGCTTGGCTCATGCAGGCCGAGCACGTTCAGGAAAACCAGACCTTTGCATTTCTGTTTGCCCCCATGGTGCTGGAAGACAAGAACACGTTGCCGACAGACTTTTCCCATTTTCGTGATGCTGATGGCGAGCGTCGCGCGCATTATTTGTTTGGAACACGCTGGTATCGCTTGCTGGGGGGCGCCGATGTGAATTTCATGGCGTTCTATTCTGAACGATTCAAGGGCGACAATGCAGGCACATGGAAGGGTGGTGCATCGTGGTCACAAATTCTTGAAGCCATCCACAAACAACTCGAAGGCCATGGCGAAGTTATCATCCAGCGCGGAAGCAGCAGGCCGAACCCGTTTGGGGAATCACGACTTGGGGTCGACGAATTCTATATCAAGTCGCTGCTCGGAATTCGCTATGATTTTGAAAACGAATCTTCGCTGGTTCTCGAGATTCTTCATCAGGGTGATGGTGATTCTATCGCCGATCTTGAGGAACGACTGCAAAAACAGATTGCAGCACTCTCTCGCAATCCGAACCTTTCTGCAAAAACTTCCGATCTGTTTGCCAACCAGATTCAAATGCGGAATTCATTGTATCTGAATTGGCAACGCTACAAGTTCAATGATGATGTTTTTTTATCTTGGGCAGTCGCACACAACTTGCATGATCATTCGGGCTATCAGGGGCCGATTCTGCAGTGGACTCCAACGCAATCCGAGTCTTTCACACTCGTTGCAAACACCGATTACACATTGAAGAAGGACTCAGGTGTGCAGTTGGGCAACGTCGGGCGCAGGCGCGTCAGCGAGCTGAACCCGGTGAAGTCGAGATTTTCATTTGAATTCAAGTCATATTTTTGAGGTGAGCGAACATGGCCCAGAAATCCGGACAGAACATGGCGAGCGATACCGCCTCCAAAAACATCATCGAGATTTCTGATCTCAGGAAAGTCTACCAACTTGGAAAGACGACGGTTGAAGCACTGCGCGGTGTGGATTTTTCGGTTGCAGAAGGCGAATTTACCGTTGTTCTTGGACCTTCGGGTTCCGGTAAAACCACGCTATTGAACATCATTGGCTGTCTCGATCGCGCCACCTCCGGAAAATATCTTCTCGACGGCGAGGATGTCTCCAATCGCGACTTCAATGATTTGTCCGAAATCAGGAATTACAAGATTGGTTTCATCTTCCAGAACTTCAATCTCATTCCGGTCTTGGATGTTCTTGAAAACATCGAATTTCCATGTCTGGTGAGGGAGAAAAAGGAAGACCGCAATCTGTTACGGGAGCGGGTCAAGGCGGTGTGTGCAGAGGTGGGTCTCGAGCGATTCATGAAGCACAAACCCGATGAACTTTCGGGTGGTCAGCGTCAGAGAGTTGCCATCGCCCGGGCTCTCATCACCCAACCGCGGCTTGTCTTGGCCGATGAACCGACGGCCAATCTCGACTCCAAAACCAGCGATCAGATTCTGGAATTGATGCAAAAGCTCAACAAGGAACATTCGACAACTTTCTTGTTTGCCACCCACGACCCGAGAGTCATGGAGCTGGCGCGTCGAACGGTTCGCATCAAAGATGGTATGGTTGTGCCAGGCGAATAGTCTGGAGGGTTGTCATGGCGCAATTGGGGACGCGTGCAAAGTGGTTTTCACTTGCGCTTTTGGTTTCCGCGGAGGTTTTGTCCGGCGGTTGCGTCAAACGTTCTTTCAATACAATCGACCAGGCAAAATCGGGTGGAGGAAAATTCAACTTCACACCCCTGACACGTCAACAATTCGAGGAAGCACTCTATTCGGGTGTCATGGAAGGATTGAGTTTTTTCACACCCACCGAGCTCAAGTCTTTTTTTGACGATTTTGCCATTGATGAATTGAAAGGCGGCAACAAGAAAGGATTTTTTCAAGCGCTATTCTATGAATCTCCAATCGAGTGGTCGCTTTCCCGGATCAACTCAACCCCGATGTGGATCTCCAGGAAAGGCTTGAGTGGAATTCCCGAGGGTGGACTTGTGCTTTTGGGGCGTGATCTTTTCCCTGAAGGTTTTTTCAGGAACATGGCAGACCAGATTCCGCTGCAAGACCTTATGACAAAGAGTCCTTGGTTTGAGTGGGATGATGAGATGAAGGTGTTCCGACCGCGCAGGGGTGGAGCTTCCGAGCGCATCCTCAATGGCTTGTTTACCTTGCGTGGCCCAGGCGAGACCTTCACACTTTATCGCGGAGCCGGAATGGCAATGAATTTGTCTGCAGTGCCTGCAGGCAATCCGTATGAAAGTGGTCAGCCCGAGGGAAAACGGATTATGTTTTTCTCTTCGCCTTCGATGAACACGGCGCTCGCCTGGGCGAATCCAGGCGTCTGGAGATCTGCAGTGCCTCGCGAGGAATTGCTTGCAGGCGCGAGCGGAGCGCAGCCGACCGTCTACGTTGGATTTGAATACAACTATCCTGAAATAGCGTTTCTTCCGATGCAAAAGTTGGAACCGGCTTTACTGAAGTCCGGTCGCTCGCAGCTGTTGTGCGTCAGCGAGGAAAAAATGAAGGCGATGGGCGACAGTGCTCCGACGCAATCGTCCGCGAAGTTTTGTGATCCGAAATTGATTGCCGCCCACCTTTCGGGTTTTCCCGATCCCGAAGTGGAGGCCCGCAAGGCGGTTTTGAAGGTTTCTGCTCTCATCAAAATGACTGCCGTCCCCGACACTGCCGTTCGCGAAGGTGAGATCACCTGTCGATTGAAGCCCGGAACCGAAATCGAATTCCACGATGCTTTTGCGGCTCCGAAGGGGCAGGTCTGGATTCATTCAAGTGGGATAGACCTCGATTGGGATTGTCCGCGCAGCTTCACCGAGACGAAATTCTACATGGATGCGAGCAAGGTGACTCTCAGTTTGTCAAATTGAACCCCTTGGCTTTCCTGACCACGGGAAAAGGGTTAAGGAAGCCTGCGGGAGAAAAGACAAACATGAATCAAGGGCAAACAGGCAAACCAGATATCAAACCCGACGACATCGTCGGTTTCACCTGCAAAACATTGTCTTCGATGGGCTCTGAAATCCGCCGCGTGTTTTTGCAGGGCCAAAAGATGCGCGAGGAGAATCCTGACATCGATTTGGTCGATCTTTCCTTGGGAAACCCCGATCTCGAGCCGCCATCACGAGTTTTAAACGAGCTTGTCGAACTTGCCCGCGAACACGTCGCTGGTGCTCATCGCTACATGGACAACGCGGGGTATCCCGACGTGCGCGAATGGTTGGCTGGCAGATTGAGCGACAGTGAGCAGGTGCCAATCGTGCGAGACAGTGTTTTTCTGACTTGCGGTGCGGCAGGTGCCTTGCAGATACTGATGCGGACCATTCTGGATCCGGGTGATGAAGTGATCCTGTTGGCGCCATTTTTCTCCGAATACAGGCCATATGTCGTCAACATGGGTGCTAAACCCGTCATCGTGGGTTCCAACGATGCGCATTTGCCGGATATGGCAAAGTTGCGTGCGGCATTGTCGCCCAGAACAAGGGCTGTCATCATCAACAGCCCCAACAATCCTTCTGGTGTGCTCTATCCCGAATCGGTGGTCAGCGAGATTGCCCAATTGCTGATGAATCATCATGAAGACACGGGGCGAATTGTTCATCTGATCTCCGATGAACCCTATGCGAGATTGCTTTTCAATCCTGCGGAACTTGTCTCGGTTTTGAAATTGTATCCCGCGTCGTGGCTGGTGAGATCGCATTCCAAGGATTTGGGCCTCGCCGGTGAGCGTATTGGATATTTGGCCTGGGGACCGGAGCTTGCATTGCCGGAAACCCTCAATGCCCTCAGGAACTCGGCCCGTGCCTTGGGATTTGTCAACGCGCCTGCGCTGATGCAGCGATTGTTGCCCAGGGTCTTTGATGCGAGTGTCGATGTTTCCCAATACAAGGCGCGGGTGGATGCCTTCGTTGATGTTTTGCAAGCCGCAGGCATCGAATGTGTGCGGCCGCGCGCTTCGTTTTTTGTTTTCCCAAAGTCTCCCATCGCAGATGACCATGCCTTCACGGAGGCCCTGGTGAGGCATGGAGTTCTTGCTGTTCCGGGCAGCAGTTTTGGTAAATCCGGATATTTCAGATGCTCCCTGACTCAACCTTTGGAGAAGGTGGTTGAAGGGGCGCGCAGAATCGTCCTTTGTGCCCAATCTAAGAGCCCGAAATAAGAGCATAAAAAAAAGATATAACAGCCGTTGACAAGCTCATACCGCTTGAGTAAGTCACGGAGGCTCTTAACGAGCAGTTCTTTGAAAAGAGAAGAAAGAAGTCACAGAGTGCGGGAAGAGCCGCACG
>JBMSQQ010000144.1:0-5230 GCA_049423385.1 Silvanigrellaceae bacterium
ATTGGCGTGAGGATGGTGATAAAAATCATCGAACCGATGGCGGCCCAGAAGTAGGGATTCCGTTTGAATCTTTCAACCAGTTTTTCAAACATGACGAGCCTTTCGACTTTCAGTCATTGCGGTTGTGAACCAGATTGCAACCGCAAGTTGGGCGACAAGAACAATGAGATGGATGAATTGCCGTGAGGTTTCAACTGTCCCGAGAATTCCGGCATGAAACAACGCTGTTGTGTGGGTCATTGGGTTGAGCCCACCCAGCCAGGACCAGAGTCCAGAATCGGGAATGGGAAACATCGATCCCGATACAATCCACAGTGGAAACAGAATCAAGCCCATGACGGCATGATATCCCTGCACGGAATTGATCAACAGCGCTGCACCCAGATTGATTCCCGCGAGCACGGACGAACCCAGAACAACCGCGGCGATGAACATTGGCCAATGGATTTGTGTTGGTGAAATCCCCGCCAGAGGCGAAAAAAACATGAGTATAACAATCTGGACACAAACCATGGTCACGAGTCCGGCAATCTTGCCAAGTGCAATCCCGGCTCGTGGGGCTGGGGAAATCAGGATGGCCCTGAGAAATCCTGTCTGAGCGTCTTCAATAAGACTGATCGCACCGAACAAGGTGGTGAACAATACGCACATCACGAGAGAGCCGCAGAAAAAGAATTGCAGGTAGGTTGTCCCGGAGTTTGGAATACTGACAACATTGTTGAGTCCAAAGCCAATGAGAAACCAAAACATCAGCGGTTGTGACACCAGCCCAAGCCAGCGCGAGCGCTCATTTCGAAATCTCAACATGTCTCGCTGCCACAGTGCACTTGCAACGTTCAGAAGAGAACTGCTCATCGATTTTCTCCTGCACTGGTTTGAGCTTCAGGAACGCGGGAGGAGCGAGACAAAATTTGCCACAACGCATC
The DNA here is from genome assembly GCA_049423385.1 of Silvanigrellaceae bacterium. Taxonomy (GTDB): domain Bacteria; phylum Bdellovibrionota_B; class Oligoflexia; order Silvanigrellales; family Silvanigrellaceae; genus RFOM01. The sequence goes on from JBMSQQ010000144.1 coordinate 927, forward strand.
CGAGAGCGATGTTTTGCGTATCAACACGCTTTCCAGGCAGCCATTCAAGCTTTCCTTGCTCTTGAGGTGCTCAAGCGTTGACGTTGCATCATGTGAATGGATGACAAGCCTGTCGTGCGCGACGAGCGACGTTTTCAGATGTGGTTCGGGATTCAGTTCGCGAAGAAGGTTCTCGGCGGACGCGTTTGTGCTCACCTCGAGTGTTTCTCCGGGAAGAAGAGAGAGAAGCGAGGATTGGTTTACATCTGCGTCGATTCTGCCGGCATCCATGAACACAAAGCGATCAAACAAACCGAGTTCAGCTGAATGATGGGTTGCACAAACGATTGTCAGAGCCTCTTGATTCTTGCGGGTTTCTGCAAGAATTGCCCAGAATTCGCGTTGTGCAATCAGGTCGAGACCCGTTGTTGGTTCATCCAGAAAAAGAATTTCGGGATCGACGATGAGGGCGCGTGCCAAATCGGCTCGGCGCTGTTGACCTCCCGAAAGGGTGCCGACCGTTTTTTTCAAAAGTTCATTCAAGGACAAGGCCTGATTCAAACTTTGGATTTTGCCCTCGATCGCTTCAACGTTCATTCCCCAGATTTTGCCGAAAAGGATGAGATTTTCATAAACCGTGAGTTTTTTGTCGAGACAAGGGGTTTGAAAAACAAACGCGACTTTTGCCTGTGGAATATGACTCGAGCGGGTGCCTGATTGAGGCCTGAGCAATCCGGCAAGTGACATCAGCAGTGTTGATTTGCCAGAGCCATTGCGCCCGACAAGTGCGATGGTTTCGCCCTTTGCAATGCCAAGACGCTCAACGAACAGCTGCGGTGAAGCCGATGATGAATATGAAAACGAAAATTTTTCCAGAAACAGCGAAGTCATGTTCATCTGATCAGGATGCGGTCAATGGCGAGCGCAGCTGTCAGCGCCGGCAAGTAGACAAGCGATGCGATGAACAATCGCTTGGCCCAACCGTTGTGAATCTCGGGATTCAAGCCACGTCGACTGAGCACAACCATCCAGATTCCAAGCGCGAAGGCGACTATTCCGTATAGAAAACTCGCAACTCCCGCCCAAATCAGCATCAGGCTGATGGGGATCAGGAGCACGGAATATGTGAGTGCTTGAATGGTGGCTGGGCGCAGCCCGCGTTCCCCGGGCCAGGTTTTGATGCCTGCATTTCTGTAGTCGTCGGCGTGATTGACGGCAATGGCGATGAAATGAGGGATCTGCCAGACCAGGAGAATGGCAAACAAAATGATTCCAGGGAGAGTGATTTCACCCGTGATGGAGGTCCAACCCAGAAGCGGTGGAATTGCGCCTGGAACTGCTCCCACGAGGAGCGCGTGCGGAGTGACGCGTTTGAGGGGGGTGTAACACAGGACGTAACTCAGGAGAGCAAACAGGCTCAAGAGGGCTGTGGTCCAGTTCACCTTCATTCCCAGTATCAAAACGGAAGCGATTCCAATCCCGATGGCAAAAATCAATGCCGATTTGGCATTCATGCGTCCGGCAGAAAGAGGGCGGTTTGCTGTGCGTTTCATGAGCTTGTCTGATTCGCGCTCCCAAACCATGTTGAGCGCATTCGCAGAGCCTACTGAAAGCGCTGCGCCCAGAAGCGTGAGGAGCATTTTTGCAAAATCAATTTTTTCGGGTGCCATTGCTGCACCGCCCAGAGTCATCAAAAGACAGAAAAACGTGATGCGCGGTTTTGTCAGTTCCAGATAGTCGCGCCAGATATGCGCGGGCGTATTGAAAGCAACGTCAGGCGTGGCATTCATTTCATGTACTTCTCTAATGATACGGGGAGGTACCCCAAGGACCTGCAGTGGAGGTCTAGTGCCTTGTAGGAATTTCCGCAAACTTTATTTAGGCTTTTGGACAGTCCTCGAGCCGCGCATTCCTTGAACCCGAAATGTGCATCGGCGGGACGATTTGCAAGGGCGGCGCATTCGGATGCCCTGTTTTGGCCAGTCAGGCAGTTTTCCATCACTCTGGGAACTGCCCCTTCGCAAAGGGCTTTCATGCCGTCACATCGGGGCAACCAGTCGATAATCTCGTTGATGCAGGTTTCAGCGCTTGCAGACTGACCCAAATTGTTGAAGCGCTGATAGATTTGAACAAGGTGCACTTCGGTTTGCCTGTAAGTGAACGAAGTCAGCACAGACATCAGGACCGAAACCAGCGCAACAATTCCAAGAACATACCAGCCCTTGTGGGATTTGGTGGGCTGTGGCGGGTTGGTGTTTGTCATGGTCTGGGTTACCTCATTCACGCAAGAGTTCGAAAACTCGAGGACCATAATGCTACTGGGCAAGGACCTCAAGCATCGAGTCGGCCCAATAACCGCTGAAAACCCCGGATTTGTCCGCCATCAAGACTCGAGGTGGTGCGCACTCAACAATCCGGCCACTCTGCATGACCACAATCCGATCTGAATTCATGACAGTGTGGAGCCTGTGGGCAATTGTAATGATGGTGCAATTCTTGAATTCGCTCTGAATTGTTTGCTGAATGAGGGCATCCGTTTGGTTGTCGACGTTGGCCGTTGCCTCGTCGAGCAGCAGGATGCGCGTGTCCTGCAGAAGCGCTCGTGCCAGACAAATTTGTTGTCGCTGGCCTACGCTCAGGTTGCCGCCTCCTTCTTGAACAATTGTTGAAAGCCCCTTTGGCAAATCTGCCACGACGCCTTCCAGATGTGCCCGACGGAGCGCGTTGAGTACTTTTTCATCAGTGTATTGTGCAAACGGGTCGACGTTTTCCCGAAAAGTTCCAGAAAAGAGGATCGGGTCCTGTGGAATGATGGCGATACTGCTGCGCAGGCGATCCAGCGGCAGCAACGTGATGTCGACTCCGTCGATGAACACTGAACCCGCAGGTGGTTCGACAATCCGAAACAACGTTTGAATCAACGTGCTCTTTCCGGCCCCCGTGCGACCAACAATGCCAATTTTTTCTCCCGGGAGGATACTCAGTGTCAAACGATCCAGAACAGCCGGAAGTTCCTTGCGGTAGCGCAGGGTCAGTTGCCTGAACTCGACTTGTCCCGAAGGAGGCCACGCGACATCCGGCGCAACGCCCTCCCATTTTTCGCAAGTTGTTTGGGAATAATGGGTCACCCGTTCGATTGCGTTCATGCTGCTCTCAAGCTCGCTGACCATGCGCACGGCCCAATTGAGGGCTCCTGTCACAAGAAGTGCGTACGTGAGTGCAACCCCTGCGAAAGCGGTGGTCATTGATCCATGCAACAGAAGAGCAGAGGCGGCCGTGCATCCCACAAGCATTGAGCCAATGAACTCGAGCCGTGTTCCAAGCCAGCGATTCAATGAGATCATGGTGTAAAACGCACGTTGATTGCCTTCGAATCGTCGGATGCTTTCCCTTGTGAAAATCTCGCCGCGTTCAAAAGCGCGGATGACGCTCGCACCTGCGAGGGATTCGGAAAAATGCGCGTAAACGGGTGAACGCGAGATCGATTCAAGTCGCTTGACCTCGCGCGACGTCACTCGAAAATCATTTTGTATCTTGAAATAGACAAGGGCCAGGGGAAGCAAACCAATCAAGGCGATAGGTGTTGCAATACCAACGACGATTACGGTTGCGCCAATCGTGAAAATGCAGCCGAGAGCTTCCATGACAATGTTTGGAATGTGTTGATCGATGGCCTCGGTGTCTTTTCCGAAGCGGTTGAGGATACGGCCACTCGGTGTGCGTTCGAAAAATTCCATGGGCGCCCTGAGTACGCCCGAAAGCAATCTTTCGTGCAATGACTGCGCAGCCATCACTCCGCCACGGGCTGTCATCCGCGTGCGCAAAAAAGTCATCCCTGCAGCCGCAAGGCCCAGGATGGCCAGACCGGAAAGAAAAAATTGAACAGACCACGCCTTGTGTGATGTCCACCAGGCAAGCCAGGAATCCGAGCCCGCATTGAATATCTCGCGCAGCACGAAGAGGGCTGCAAGGATTGCAATCGCTTTGCCTGGAGCCAATTCCGCCAGATATCTTGAATAGAGTGCAGATTCTACTGCGCCAACCTGCCGTTCTTCGTCCACCACCAAGCGTCCCGCGTTGGGAGAAATGATTCTGACGGGTGAGTGGTTTGGAATGTGACTGACGGGTTGTTGTGAGATGCTCAACTTGCTTTGTGGGACATCGACTTGATTTTCGCCTTCAGCATTTTCTTGTTCATTCAACAGAACATCATTGGAAATCTCCTCCAGGTTGAGTCCTGCGGCGTTCAGTGCGGATGCATCCCGCTCGCGCAATGCAGAGATTTCTTCGATAGAAAGTTCACGCACCGTTCCATTTTGGATCGA
>JBMSQQ010000145.1:0-5140 GCA_049423385.1 Silvanigrellaceae bacterium
TCCTTGGCGGTTTTCCGCTGTGGAGTGGGTCGATGCATGGTTGCCAGAGTATTGTTGCTTATGAACAAAGAAATCCCGCAGCGACTCAACTCTACAAGGTCATCTCAGAGAACCTCAACTCGTTTTTAGCTGAACGCACTGAAGACGGCCGAAATCTTCCAAAAGTTGTCGTCAGTGAGTTTGCCAATTCCGCCCCCTGCACCTCTGATTGAGCGGGAATCTGTTGAGGTAGACCGAAGAAGATGGAAAATTGTGGAAAAAAACGGACACCGACCAAAGCAAAAGTGGGTTTCAGGGGGCCAGCTGAGGTGGCCTTTTCGGAAGGACTCAACGCGCAATAGGCCTAATTCGTCCAGGACACCCCGAGATTACGACGGCTGATTCTGGGTAAGGCAAACGGCTCACACTGACCAAGGCCACCTGCTCTCGCGGACTTCGCATTTGGTTTTGTATTACAAGTCATCGGAACAAATGCTCAACTATTCAAAACATCGTTGCGAGGCTCGATTCGAAACGCAGGTTAGCAGATCTGGGCCTGAAGCCTTCAAACTGGATAAGGATTTTCGATCGGACCCAGTTCCTTTTCATCACACCACGTGCGTTTCATCGCAGCGACATGGCCAACTGAGTCAGCCAATTTCTCAACCTCAACGAGGCGTAACTTTAAGGGCGCAAAAAATCTTGTTCTGAGTCGCTGGGGCAAAGTACGGCCCAGGTGTAACGCGACGAAATTTGATGAATTTTCCGCATTTTTCTGGAAATCACTGATTTTCTCTAAAAACCTGATCATTCTGCCGATAACATCGAGCATAATATCTTTCTCATAAACGCTTAGTAGGATTAAAAAGCACGATGAAAAAACAATTGATCACTTCGATGTTCACGATATTTTGGATCTCTCTCTCTCTCGCCGACTCAACTTCGGCGATCTCAAAGCCACGACTCATCCTGATTCCAATTCAACGAAAAATTTCGTGTGAGGATGCCTCGAAATTCGACCATTCACCGGATGCAAAAAATCCAAAGTCAAAGCGGACCATGGATAGTAAGAATTATATTGAGCGAAAAGGAAAAAAAGGTCGTGATTTTGTCTATTTGGATAGTGAGAAAAAGACAATCTCAGGCTGCAGAGATGGAAATGCTTTTTCGGCAAAATTCGGCGGTGAGATCGCAGACGAACAGGAGCTGGAATCAAAACTCGAGGATTTTGACAATGACGGCATACCTGAGTTTCTGCTTTCAAACCGGTTTTGTGGAGAAGGTCCTTGTTTTGGAGAAAGAATTTTGACGAAGCTTGGCGATGACGGTTTTCAGACTGTTTATGCGTTGAACGCGACACTGATTGAGATCGAAAAAAGCAAGAATGCGTCGGCTGCAGGGCTCATCCATTATTGCTTCTCTTACGAGATGGAAATAGTCGCCGAATATCGGGAGTACTACGAGTTTATCAAAGGGCCCGTCCCGCGGAAAATTCCATTGTCTGTTGTTCGTCGTCAATATCCAAAATTGGTTCCTTTATTCGAAGCAGCGGAAAAAACTCATGTGCGTGAAAAAGATAAAAAACAAGCGAAATTAAAGATTGCATATGAAAAGTTGAAGCGGCTCATCGAGCGTGCGCAGCTTGGTCGAGACGTAGGTGAACTTCAATCTGAATATAAAAAAATTGCGGAACCCTTCGGTGAGAGCGGGTTGCCAATCAATTGCAATGTACCAGAAATCTTGCAGAAGCTTGCAAGTGAAAAATAAAAGCACCGCATAGTTACAGTATTTTCATTTTTCTTGAGGTTCGATGTCCTTCAACAAATTGCCAGTACCGTTTCTCCTTTTTATTCCGGCACTGTTGGCTTTTCTTTGTGCAGTCTTCGTTCCAAAAAAACATGTGTCCACTCCGAATTCCCCAGGAACCGCAGCAGAGGTCTCCCCCTCAGAACAGAACAAGCTGGATGAAATGATTCAGACTAGAACGGGTCAAAATCAGAACGGTAAGGAAATTTCGAATGAGGAGGTATGAGAGGTTAACCAGCAGGAACAGGAATCTGAAACAGAAAAAATTCTGAATTCACAAGCGAAACACGAATATAAATATCTAAAACGGAATGATTGTCGAGCGAAAAACAACAAACGGAATCGATTTTATCTTTTTTGACGAAAAGAAAAATGAACTGTTTTCTTGTATTGGAGGAAAGACAAAAGCAGGAAGACTGAAGATTGCGTTATATGGCCCGACCTGCCGCCTCGGATGAACGGGTCATCATCGAAGGGCCTGAGTCCATTCGCAACAAAATCAAAAGCGCTTGGGCTGATGGTACGCACTCACTTCTGTTTACACCGAGCGAATTCTTGGAACGCCTTGTCGCTCTGATTCCTACACCCAAGTTCCACACCACGCGTAACTACGGAGTGCTTGCGAGTCGCTCGCCGAACCGGAGATATTTGCCTGACAAACCCAAGCGAGTCATTGATGCAGAACAAGATCCAGCATCACCGTCAGAGAGTTCTCCGGATAAAGTAAAAAAGACCGGCAGATGGAGACGCATCCTCTGGGCTCAGCCTCTCAAATGCACATTCAAAATCGATGTTCTCAAGTTTGAAAAATGCGGCGGACGCATGCAGCTTGTGGCTGTGATGTTTGACCCGCCCACCATCGCAACCACACTGCGTGCGTTGGGAATCCCCGTGCGCGCACCTCCCCTTGCACCGCCCCGCTCCCGACAGTTGCCTGATTGCAGCAATAGCAACGATTGGACGGGAGCAGATCCGGACTACGGTTGGCCCGACTCACAGAAGGGGCTCCTTCTCATTCCTCATCTGAAAAAACTCACCAACGTTCTACCACGGAAGTTGTGACCCATCGTGATTGAAGAATTTGCCACTGTCGGAAGCTTTTAATTTTTGAAAGACTTTGAGCATGTGGGCCACAGAATCCTTGGGAGCCAAAGGGGCGTTGGTTCCCCCCATGTCTGTCTGCACCCAACCGGGGTGAATGACGACACTTGTGACATCTTGGCGGTCGAGAGCGTAACAGAGGTTCATCATATTCAAAGCTGCTTTGGAGGCTCGGTACGCGTAGGAGCCGCCACTTCGGTTGTCCGACAAAGAGCCCATCAGGCTTGTGACCTGCAGGATGCGTGCCCGGTGAGCGAGTGCGCTGTTCAGGGATTTGAGAACTTTGAAGGCTCCCAGCGCATTGATTTCGAAAGATTTTCGAAACGCATCAAAGTCAAACGAACTGACGCTTTCACCCTCGTCAAGATAGATTCCGGCGTTGTTGATGATGCCATCAAAAGAGAGAGAGCTTCCAGGGAGTCCTGCCGCCTTGATTCGGTCGAAGAGACCTGCTGCATGGGTGTTGGGGTTGTCATCGTTGACCAAGTCCAGGGCCACGATGTGAAGCCGGTTTTGGGAGCGGGACGCCAGCGCCTGAAGTTCGCCAGCTTTAGAGGGGTCACGGATGGTTGCCACAAGGGTTTCGACTCCAAACTCCTGACCGAGGAGTTGACGACAAAACTCGAGTCCGATGCCACGATTGGCTCCTGTCACCAAAATTTTCATGAGTTCACTCCCTTGGGGTTCTTGTGTGAATTGGGAGCCTAACATCAGTCTGCGATCAAATAAAAAACGAATGTGAGGTTGTGCTCTCTTTGTGTCAGCGCGAAGGGCCAAGTCTGGCTGCCTTTAGGGGTAAGGTATAAATATGGCAATCCACAAGCTCGCATACGGCTGTTAGTAAACCGAAATTATTGGAGAAACTGCGATATTTTCTCGTCAAAAATTTAACTTCTCTTATGGCACTGAAGTGCCGATATGCTCGTGTCGGTGCGGAGAGGTTTGAATCGTGCCAATACCCGTGGGTAAATCAACACCAACTCTATATGCTGCATATAGCGTACTTGCGACTGTTGTGTTCGTCGCGTGCTTTCGTCCGGCTCCACCTTTGGAAGAAGGAGATGATCGCGATTCGGGACTCACAGAAGCACCATCTCCCGATGGCGACACTGCAGCTCAGGGGCATCCACTGCTCAAGAAACGTCAGGCTGCGAAAGCCTTGTCACTTCCGACACCAAGTGCAAGCTCCACTCCTGCGACTGGCAAGACACAGACAACTGCCCAAACAGCAACCACAGGAAGTGGAGTGCCGAACGATACATCGACAACCACCACTCCGGGCCTCTCTTTAACCACGACGACAGTTTCTGGATTGAAGCCAACAATAGATGGAACATGCGACGTGACTGCCTCTGCCCATGCGGCTTCAAGCTCTGCCGGAAAGGTTCAAAGTGTGACTTGCAATGGCAACGGCGAACTTTCAATTCTCATTCACCTTCCTGCGGGAGACTCTGCATTCAATATTTCTGTGGCCGCATCATATGCAGATGGTAAAAGCGCTGTTCGCACGCAGACAATTCAAAGAACACCTTTCCTCTGTCCAGCGGGTTACGTTGGTGTGCCAGGGAGCGGAATTCCGGGGTTGGGAAATGCGAGTGCATCAAAAGGCAACTCAAATTGGTGGCTCGATGTTGATAGTGATTTTTGTGTGATGAAGTACCCGGCAAAAAACAATAACGGATCGACTTATGCGACAAGCACAATTGCTGGAGCGCCGTGGGTCGATATACAGCGCGGTGCTGATGAAAATACAACAGGCAGCGCATTTAAAGCCTGCAAGGAAGCTGGGACGGGATATCGCCTGATATCGAACACCCAATGGCAGACTGTGGCGATAAATTTGGAAAGTATGGGAGTGAACTGGAGCGGCGGAAGTGTCGGTAGTGGTTCGATGACGCTCGGACAGAAACAGATTCTCACCAATTCAGAAACGGTTGTCGATTTCGGCGGAAATGTGCAGCAATGGGTTAGTGATGAAAGTGCGAGTTTGGGCCTGAACCCATTCATCGGGTCTGGCTATCAAGAATTTACCGATGCAATCTTTCCGACCTCAGGCACAAATGCCGGAGTCAATCGTCTCATTTATGCCCCATTGGGAAACTTTGATTCAAGCAAGGGAGTCGGACAAGTTTATGGTGGAACAGGTGCAGTTCGCCGCGGCGGAGCTGGTCAAGACAATCAATTCGCTGGACCATTTTGGGCTGCGACGAACTACGCGCAGTGGATGATTAGGTCAGAGGTCGGCTTCCGCTGT
>JBMSQQ010000146.1:0-5121 GCA_049423385.1 Silvanigrellaceae bacterium
ATCGCCAGATGTATTTTCGATTCTTGAAATATAATTTTCCAAGATGCGCTCTCCGCGCACGGGGTCTGTTTGCGACAACGTATGCACACTGCCACCCAATGCCAACGCAGCTGTGGTGGCGAAATCTCCTTCTCCCTGCTGCGCCAGACGTGATAAAAAGTTGAGAGTGTCGTTGGTCGGTGACACGAGTCCACCCAACGTTGGAACCACAGCTGAAAAAGTTCTCCAATCGCCTGTGCGTTCTGAAACAAGCGCACGCAATACAGACTGCACAGCCGGAGTACCCACAGCACCTGCAGCGGCAACCAATGGAGCAAAGGCTTCATCCGTACCAGTCATTCCGCGCAGCAACTGCTCCAATTCATCAACCCGACCTGTGCGGGATTCCATCTCAACAAGATGCCGCTTGAAGGATTCCAGTGCCCGGTTGCGGGTCACAACATCATTGGAAGTGACATCTTTACGCAACAGCTCCGGGTCAATCGTTGCCAAACTCGTGGTTGGAAAAGGAGTCTGCGAATCCTGTTTTTGTGAGGCACCAGACACTGTGCTTGCACCGGAATTAGAATTGCGTGTTGGATTCATCTTTCCAGCATCAGCTGTTTCGTTGCTGCCACTATCGGATCTGGGCAGTTGCGCCACAAAACTCTTCGCAACGAAAAGGCAAGCAACCACCGCGAAAAGCAAGATCGTGAACGACACATGTCGGTTGTTTCGAACTGCTTTTTTGGGCTTGTCATGTTGCTCTCGAGTCATTCCCGTTCGGCTCCTGTTTCTTGTGTTGCCGAAAATTTAGTCCGCCGCAGGTTGCCACAGTTCATCTGAAACAGTAAGCTCCGAATAGATTTGCGATTACTGTAAAAGTTTCTGATATTCATTAATGATTCCAAGGGGGCCCTATGCTCGCTCTGAAGTCGCCGAAGCTCGCTTTCGCAATCATGACCCTGACCACCTTGCCATCACTGCAGGGTGTTGCCGGTCCGCTCGGTTCAACAACAGCAGATTTTTCGATTCTTACTCAGTTGCAATTCAAAGGCACCAATTCGGCTCATCAATACATTCCTTTTACCTTCAGGGATGTTTTGACGGGCGCTCCAACATCAGGTGCCGTTGTCGATCTTGGCGACGGTCGACTGGTGAATGCCTATACTTATTTGCGCGAATTGAATGCAGCGGAACGCGAACTCAACGCATGGGGAGCGAGCCTGCGCAATGATCAATCCGAACTCGGCACAGTGGCACGCGTGCAACTTCCAAACCCAAAACTTTCGTCGGTGTTGCCTACCCGCCAACAACAAGACAGCAATGATTCTTCGTGGAGCCACGAACTGAAGCACACCCTGGCCTTGGCAAAATCCTCAGGTCGGGTGACGCAAAAATCGGCTGTGATTGGCTCAGAAATCACTCTTGATCGAACAACCACGCAGAGTATTGAAGGGCGCTTTCTCGATGCGAAATCACCCTCAATTGCACAGTTTGTTCAACGCGTGGTGCGTTCGGAATCGGGTGAAGAGCAACGCGAGACCCAAGTCTACATCAATGGCCGTCAGGTCTTCCGACGCGGTCGCGTGGATTCGCAGGAAGTGCGCGTCTGGAAGACGGCTTTCGACGTCCCGGTGAAGAGCGTCACAATCCCAGTGGGTCCGGGTAGCGTGGATGCAAAACTCGGCATTCGCGGTGGTGTCAATCTTGACCTCGAGCTCAACCCAACCACAGGTCCAAATGCTACCCCGCAAATTGCACTCGACTTCAAACCGCAGATCATTGCCGACGGCTACATTTCTGGCGCAACAACTCCCACCAATATCGGTGAAGCGGGAATTGAAGGTGCCATCACGTTGGCCGACAACACACTCAAGGTGAATGGCACCGCTGCTGTTTCGTTGGCCAAGGGAATCGACTTGAGGCAGATCACGGTCGACAACGTCTTTGCTGGTTTCAATGGCCGTGTGTATGGCTATGCGAGCATCAAAATGCCGGGCCGCAATGCCGACGGAAAAGACAACAAGCGGTTTGAAAAAGAGTTCTACAAATGGGACGGAATCAAGGTTGAGAATCGGCTTTATGAGTATAAGGCTCCGGAGCCCCAGCCCCAGCCACCTGCGCTCTAAAATTTGACAAGATTTGAACAAGATCTGCCGCCATTCGTTCACCGATGTGTGGCAGATTTTCTTTTTGTGCCGAACCCGAAGATTTCACCAGAGACGTCACGCCGCGACCGCGAATTCCACAGGGCACAATGTTCGCAAACGTCTGCAGTGTGTTTGAAACATTGAGAGCGAGTCCGTGCTTGCTGACATGGTTGGAAACCCGAACACCAACGGCGCCCACCTTGTCTTTGCCAATCCACACGCCCGGATTGATGGAATCGCGATTGGCCGAGAGGCCCCAGCGGGCACACTCCAGAATCATGATTTCTTCCAGGGCCCAAACCAATCTGCGCACCGTCACAGCCCGCGCATCGACACGCAACAAGGGATAAAGAACCAGTTGTCCGGGTTCATGCACGGTCACGCTGCCGCCGCGGTCGATGCGATGAAAATCGACACCACGCTGCTTCAGAAAAACTTCGGATGTGACGAGGTCGTCCGTACGTTCCCGCTGTCCCATTGTGACGACGGGTGGATGCTCAACGATCAGCAACATCTCTTCAGCCGTGGGCTGGGACGAGATGGCAGCATGGAGTTCTTCCATGAGCGTCAGAGCGTCGCCATACCTCATCAAACCCAGCTGCCGAACATGCATTTTTACTGATCCTTACTGGATAGCTTCACGGACCTTGGCAGACAGGAAGTCCATCGTCCAGACGACAATGAAAATGAGTGCCGCGAGCGTTCCGACTTGCGTCCAGTGCGCGAGGCCTTGTTCCTGAATCAGGAGTCCACCAATACCGCCGCCGCCCACAAGGCCGATGATTGTGGCCATGCGCACGTTGATGTCCCAACGGTAAATGGTGAATGCCAAATAGGGCATAACGACCTGTGGAACCACCGCAAACCATGCCACGGCGACGTGGCTTGCACCGGTTGCCTCGAGAGCTTCAATGGGTCCTTCGTCCACGCCTTCAATCGCTTCCGAGTACTGCTTCACCAGACTCGAAATGCTGTGAACCATCAGAGCCAATGCACCGGCAAACGGACCAATTCCAATCCAAACAGAGAAAAGAATTGCCCAAATGATGGGTTCAATCGAACGCGTGATGTTGATGTAGAGACGAACGAGTGTGTAGGACAAACGCATCGCAAAAGAGTGACGTGTGAGGTTGCGTGCACCAAAAAAGGCAAGCACAAAAGCCACAGGCACAGCAAAAAAAGTGGCCATAAATGCCAAATAAACGCTCTCCAAAAGCTTGGAAACGGCGTTACCGTAATACGAAGCGTCAGATGGCACGCACTCCAACGCAAAGCGAGGAAGAGGTTCAGAACCAGAACTCAGCACAGACGAAAGGCCATTGCTGACCGACACCAAACCATTGAGGACGGCCTCCAGTCCCCAAAACAACGGTTTACCGATAATGGGCAAACCACAGGAAAGTTGAAGAACCAAACGGCCAAAGCTCTGCAAACCAACAAGTTCAACCATCTTGCCCAACTGGATTCTGGTCAGAACCCAGCCCGTCAAAATTGTCAGAATCAGCACAACCCAGCCTTCCCTGCGGGCCATCGACCAGTGGTTTTTGATGCGGATACTGTCTTCAGGATTGTTGACCTGGAGCTTCGACAAACTCGCAACCCAAGGACCAAACCCTCGACCGCTCAAGCCCACGCCTGCACCAATGAGCGCGCCCACTGCGAAAACAATACCGGCAGCAGACCAGCTGAATTCGGAATAGCGGCTGTCGTAATCCAGAGCAGTGACAATCGATGTTGCCCATGCGCGCGGAACGTCGTCGATGGCGAAGCCTTCAACGAACGGCAACAGGATGTCCCACCAGATGATTCTGGCACCGACCAGAGCGATGTAGCCCCAAACGAGAACTTCAATGATGAAGCCAGCCAACTCACGACTCCGACGCTCATTCTCAATCATCGGAACAAAGGATGGAATACGCATCAGTGAATCTCCACTTCCTTGGCCTGCTCGCCATAGATATCCTTGAACCATTGCGGAGTGATGTCGAGAGGCTTGCCCTCGAACACCTTTTCTCCACCGCGCAATGCCACAACATGGGTGGCGTATTCACGCACGAGGCTAAGAAAATGCAGGTTACAAATCACCGTGACACCATGCTTTTCATTGAGCAATTTCAAATACTGCATGACCGAATTGCTCGTCGACGGATCGAGTGATGCAACAGGTTCATCCGCGAGCAAAAGTTGTGGTTTCTGCATCAGCGTGCGGGCGATTGCGACGCGTTGTTGCTGACCACCCGAAAGACCATCTGCACGCACCATTGCCTTGTCTGGAATTCCGACAAGTTTGAGTGCCTCGTGAGCCTCATCGATCCATTCCTTGGGCCAGCGATGAAAGATGCCACCAAACGGAAGTTCAGAGAGTTGACCCAATTTTCCAGTCAACACGTTTGACAAAACGTCCCTGCGCTTGATGAGGTTGAAATGCTGAAACACCATGCCGATGTTCTGCCTGGCTTTTCGAAGTTCACGCGGATTCAACGAGGTCATGTTCTGCCCGTTGAATAAAATCTCGCCCGCGGTGGGCTCGTGTATCCTGTTGATGCAACGAAGCATCGTCGACTTGCCTGAGCCAGACAAACCAATCACGGCCAAAAAGCTTCCGCGCGGGACATCAAAACTGACCCCTTTCAGGGCCCGGGTTCCGTTTGGATAAGTCTTTTCGACACCGTTGAGACGCAAAATCACATTGTCCGACGAGGGCGTGGGCGATTGGGTTTCTCCTTCGGGAGACAACCAGGAGGCGTGGGGACGCAGGCTGAACACGCAAAATCTCCTACTTTATTCAAAAAAAACAAGCCCCTCAGACAGGGACCCGGGTCGTATAAATCAGCAAGTCTTAAAACGCCAGTGAATCTTGATTCAGAAGATTTCCATATCATTCCGGGGCTTTGGCAGTGCAGAACCGAGGTCCACATCCACTCCTGAAACACCATTCGAGTACAGCCGGCCGTATATTTCCATGTTCGTGAGAACTGTTGCGACGTAT
>JBMSQQ010000147.1:0-5025 GCA_049423385.1 Silvanigrellaceae bacterium
AATGGCGGCTCACCTACGCCTGTCAAAAGTGAATCTGGAAACACTCATCAAGACCCCTCCAACTAGCTACAATCAATGGATTTTTTTCTTTTTCCTCGACAAAGAAAAAGCTTGAAGTTCCTGAAATGACTGACTAGAACGTCCTCCGCAACCCTTCACTGGAAGAAATGTTTGATTCCTTCCTGGGCATGGGCTGATGCAGGAGATTCACATGCGTTCGCTCAATTACGATGTCGTGGTGGTCGGCGGTGGACACGCTGGAATCGAGGCTTGTTTGGCCAGTGCCCGCATGGGTCTGCGCACCTGTCTGCTTTCCATGAACATCGATCGCATCGGGCAAATGTCTTGCAATCCTGCCATAGGCGGCACTGCAAAAGGGCATCTCGTCAAGGAGATAGACGCTCTTGGCGGTGAAATGGGTGCGGCAATAGACTCCGCAGGACTGCAATTCCGCATTCTAAATAGATCCAAAGGCCCTGCCATCTGGAGTTCCCGAGCGCAGGCGGACATGGAACTTTACCGCAACTACATGCGCAAGACTTGCGAGAACACCCAGAATCTTGACCTTCATCAGGACACAGTTGCTGCTCTGCTCATTGAGGAGAACACTGTTGTCGGTGTGCAAACGTCACTCGACCAAAAATTGTTCGCGAAGTGCGTTGTCATCACCACCGGAACATTTTTGAATGGGCTGATTCACATCGGCGATCGGCGCATCACGGCGGGTCGCGTGGGGGAACCCGCAAGCGTTGAGCTTGCTGACGCACTCAAGACGTATGGCTTCAAGATGGGCCGAATGAAAACAGGAACCACACCGCGGCTCGATGCTCGAACGATCGACTTTTCAAAACTCGAACGGCAAGATTCAGATCCCGACTTTGTTCCATTCAGCCTCAGAACCAAAGCCATCACGCAAAAACTGCTTCCCTGCTATATCACCTACACCAATGAAGAAACCCATCGCATCATTCGCGATCACATGCACCTTTCTCCGCTTTACAGCGGAATCATCACCGGAATCGGGCCTCGCTATTGCCCAAGCATCGAAGACAAGGTCGTAAAGTTTCCCGACAAACTTTCGCATCAAATCTTCATCGAACCCGAAGGCTACGATACCCACGAAATTTATCCCAACGGAGTTTCAACGAGCTTGCCTGTTGAAGTTCAAGAAAAATTCATCCGCAGCATTTCCGGTTTTGAAAATGCCGTCATCATGAAGCCAGGTTACGCAATTGAATATGATTATATTCAGCCAACGGAATTGCATCCAACGCTGGAAGCCAAGGCACTGAGCAACCTTTATTTCGCCGGGCAGATCAATGGAACGACTGGTTATGAGGAAGCCGCAGCACAAGGGCTTGTTGCCGGAATCAATGCCGCACTCAAGGCCAGCAACAAACCTCCGTTCGTTCCATCACGACAGGAAAGTTACATTGGCGTCCTCATTGACGACCTGACAACACTGGGAACCCAGGAACCCTATCGAATGTTCACGAGCCGGGCAGAAAACCGCTTGAAGCTTCGTGAGGACAACGCAGATTCACGCCTCAGGCAATATGCGCACAAATTTGGACTCGTCAGCGACGAGGAATTTGCTGATTTCGAGGCCAGACAACTCGCCATTGCAAGCGAACGCGAACGTCTGAAGACGACCTGGCTGAATCCCACCAATGATGTGAATGCAATGCTTGCTGCGGCTGAATTGCCCGAGCTGAAGGGAACCTCGACCAACCTTGATGCGTACCTCAAACGGCCAGAAGTCTCTGTACAGCGCATGGCCCAGGCCGGACTCATCGACGCAGCACTGGGCGAACGCGTGTTGCGCTCGATCGAAATTGAAACCAAATACGATGGCTACATCCGCCGCGAAGAAGCCGTGAGTGACAAGCTGCAAAAGATGGACGCGGTCTGGATTCCTCGCGAACTGGACTTTGCCGACATCTCCGGGCTGTCCCGCGAGGTGGTTGAGAAACTGCGCAGACATGCTCCGAGCACCTTGGGACAGGCGTCGCGCATCAGCGGAATAACGCCAGCGGCAATCACGCTGCTTCATGCCGTGATTGAAAGAAACCGTCAGTCGATTGTCAGCAAATCTCTTCCGCATGACGGCCAACACCCTGTTTAGGCTGCATGATAGGATTTTTCTTGGGACGGAGTTTTCCTGGCGCGGATTTGCCGCAGCCAGTTCATTTCGACTCCAAAAAAAATTCGACCAGAATGGACCTAGCCAATGGCTTTGCTCGACGGACAACTCACATCACGCAGGTTCCAATTGACCGTCCGATGGTCGTTGGTGGTTGCATTGTGGGCATTGTTGATGTCGATGGCCTCGGGTCAGGCGGGAATTTCGAATTACCTGGAACTCGTCAACAAGAAGAACATTCTCGTCGACGTCAACATGCGACTCAAGGTCGAAAACCAATTGCTGGAAGAAAAGATCAAGATTCTTCGAACAAACTCTTCGGAACAAATCCGCTTCCTCAAGGAAGAATTCGGCTATGTTCAGCCGGGCGAATACGTTTATCGCTTTGATAAAAGAAACGTGGAGCCGAAGAAAAAGCACAACAAACCGCAAACCAGCGAAGTCCAGGCCGGTAATCCAAACGGTTGAATGCCCACAAGTGAATGAATTGAGTCTGCTTATTTTCTGCCGTTTGCAGCCTGGGATTGCTGATAGACTGCATTGAGCTCTGGCTGAAGTGTTGGACTTGGCACTCCGTCTGCCCGAGGATTGTTGACGACATCCTGCCAGGCTATGTAGAGCGTGGTCAACAGACGCTCGACCACTTCAAGTTCTTCAATCTTGTTGTACATATTTGCTTCAATGAGCTTGTCCATGATGAACATGTAAAGATTCTCGAGATCGGCAGCCAGCTGACCTCCTTTTTCGTGGTCCAGCGTGTTCATCAGCTCCGAGACAATCGCCAAGGTCTTGCTGATGTTCTTGCCCTTCTCGGCAACGTTTTTTTCCTTCATCTTGAGGATGGCAAGCTTGTTGAACTTGATGGCCCCTTCGTAGAGCATCAAAAGCACTTTCTCAGGCTTCGCGGTCGTCACCTGAGTTTTCTGATACGCTCGGTAAGGGTTGTTCTGCATAGGCGCTCACTCTCCCCAATCACTGCCGAAAACTTTCGACTCAATCACCTCAGCTCAGCCCCGGCAAAGGCCCTGATTGCACTCCCAGACGCGCAGCTATCGCTTGTCCCTGAGAGTTCATTCCGTTGATCAAACCTTCCAAAGCCGCAAACTTTCGCTTGATACCCTCGGCTCTTTGCGCGGCAGCGCGTTCCTTCCGAGCGATATCGTCATCGAATGAGTTCAAGGTTCGCTTGTATTCGCGCTCCTTGGAGCCGATTGCGCCCGTCTGCTGGTTTTGAGCATTGCGGACAGAATCGCTCATTCGAGTGCCAAAGCCTGCTCCTTTTTCTGTTTGAACAAAGAGCTCGGCAACACCTTGGTAATCATCGGCCAGTGCCTTCTTCACTTTAGTGGCGTCAATTTTCAGTGCACCCGTTTTCGGGTCGCTGGTGATTCCAATTTCGGCGAGGTTCCGAAATTTCCCGTTACCTTGGTACTGTAGAGCCGACTGCAAGTTGCGCTGCAATTGTTTCAGTGTGTTGTCTTTTGACAATGTCCCGGCCTTGTTGGTCGCCGGGTTGATCTGGAATTGCTTGTCTATGTAGTCGGAGACCTTGTTGTAAGAATCGACAAACGAATTGATGGACTCAAAAGTCTTGTCAATGTCGAAATCGATCTTGAGGGTGATTTTGGTCCCGGGTTCTGCGCGCTTGGCATTGATGACGAGGCCTGGCAGCAAGCCTTCCACGGTGTTGTCATCATCAAAAACAGGCACATCCTCGAACAACATTTCAAGATTGCGGCCTGTCATCTGCTCCTTGAACTCGAGATATGTCGTGTCGGGATCAACAAATATCTTGCCAGCCTTCCCTGATTTTTCAGAGATCACCAGAAGACGGTAGGAATCCAGTTCCGGATTCTCAAGATTTTCCTTCGTGTTGAGGATTACGGCTTTGCATCCAGCATTGGCCTCGTTGATCTGCCTGACAACATCCTGCAAGGTTGAGGCATCCGGGTCGACATCAATTTCAAAGCTCTTGCCGTCGTCCAACTCGATGGTCATGTAACCAAATCCGACAGAAGTTTCGTCCTTGTCGGGAAAAGCCTCCGCCAGCAGCTTTTGTGATTTGGCAAGATGTAAAACTTCCAATTCATAACTTCCAGGAACGGCAAGATTGTCGATCGTGCCGTCGACAATGTCGGGGTTGCTGCTGTCGATTTTCAATTTTCTAAAGTCAGAAGGGTTTCTCAAGGAATTGAGAGTAGTTCCCAATTCACTGACAAGCTGCGTGAATTCGCGAAATTGTTTACGCTCTTCTTCAAGGTCTTTTTTTCTTGTTTCAAGTTTTTTGATAGGTTGACGTTCAAGCTCGACAAGCTTGTTGACCAAACCTGGATCAATTCCGGACCCTGTGTTGACCCTGACTCCCATGAAATCCCCTTCTGAGGATCATTTTTGCAAATTTTAATGGAGTTTTCCGCGCAGGACCTGCACGCAGAGTCAAAATGGGACGCAAACGACGGATAAAAAATTCCTCAGGCCGCCAAATTTGTCTTGATTTTGATGAGAAGGTCACCGGCGCCGGGATATTTCGGATCAATTTCGAGGCAACGGCGAAGTTGGGCAACAGCTTCATTTTTCGCGCCCATTCCACGCAGTTCATCTGCGACACTGAAAAGAAAACCACACTTCTGGTTTTTTTCAGGCAATGTTTCCACCGCACAATTCACCACTTCTGTCACAAACTGGAATTGCCTCAACAGGATCACCGGCCGGGCAAGTCCAATAGCCAGTTGGGTCAAGGCATCACCATGAATGTGCGGTGCCACCAGCTCGAGAATCTCCTTGGCCTCAGTGCCGTTGAAGGGAATTTTTTGCATCTCATCACGCAGGGGGGCAAATCCGGGGAACAGTCTCAGTGCCTCGAGCAGGTATTTTTTTGCCTC
>JBMSQQ010000148.1:0-4939 GCA_049423385.1 Silvanigrellaceae bacterium
CATACACCAAACGCAATTCCTGCGCGCGTGGCTGCTGTGTGGCAAAAATCTCCAATACAGCTTGATCCAACTCAAGTTCCATGCGGTCGACCTCACTGTCGAGGGCGACAACCTTGATGAGGGCCTCGAGGTTGGGGACCCGCAGGTGCTGTTCGACCACCAATAACCCGGCATGAACCCGGTCGCACATCTTGCGCAAAAGTCTTTTCATATTGGTTATTTGCATTTCAAGAGTTGGAATTCGTGCCACGCTCGTGATCCTTGTCTTGCGGGTGACCAGACGGACTGTTAGACACCGGTTCATGTTGGAGATTCATACCATGAGCCCGGAAAACAACCAGTCGTCCACGCAAAATGAAACACGACCCACCAGCACCCATGAGCAGCTGGCCGGATTGAGCGTGACTCCTGAGATCAATCCGAGAACCGGAAAGCCGTTGAAACCACGCTGGCTCAAGTCCGAACAAATCAAGGGCGAGAGACTCTACGACATCAAGCGAAATCTGCGCGAAGGAAAACTGTTCACGGTTTGTGAAGAGGCACGCTGCCCAAACATCTCTGAATGCTGGAACAGTGGAACCGCGACCTTCATGATTTTGGGCGACACCTGCACCCGTGGTTGTCGCTTCTGCGCGGTCAAAACTGGAAACCCGGGCGGTCTGCTCGATGCTGATGAACCGATGAACACAGCATTGAACATCAAGAAAATGAATCTCGACTACGCCGTCATCACCATGGTTGATCGCGACGATCTTCCGGATGGAGGCGCGGAACATATCGCCAAGACTGTTGACGCCATTCAAAGAGAAAACCAGGGATTGATTCTTGAAATCCTTGCGGGCGACTTTCAAGGCAAAGAAGATCCACTGAAAACAGTTTTGTTTGCCGGCCGCGGAATCGATGTTTTTGCCCACAATCTCGAGACGGTCCGTAGACTTTCTCCCCGGGTTCGAGATGCCAGGGCAAAATATGATCAAAGTCTCCGCGTCCTGCAGAACGCCAAGCATCTTCGTCCGGCAACATTTACAAAAAGTGCACTCATGCTCGGACTGGGTGAAGAACCCGCGGAGATCGAACAAAGCCTGAAGGACATGCGCGAATCAGGGGTTGAAATTGTCACGATTGGTCAGTATCTGCAGCCTTCCAACAAGCACCTTAGCATCAAGCGTTTCGTTCATCCGGATGAATTCAAGCATTGGCAGCAGTTCGCCGAATCGATTGGCTTCAAGGGCGTCGCCTCCGGTCCTCTCGTCAGAAGCAGCTACAAGGCTGCTCACTTGTTTCCCGAAAGATCGCGGGTGAAAAGCTCCGCAGCGTTGGAAAATGCACCGAAGTGAGCACTCTTTCTGTGGACGTTACCGGTAATCCTGAAAATGTAACGTTGTTGCGGGTTATTGTTGCGACGGCGCTGAATCTTCTGCTGTCACCCCTGTACGTGCTTTTGCTGGTTTTTTGCTTTGTTCTTTCGGTGTCGCCCCTTTTTCCTGCAAGGATTGCCAGGGAAAACTTCAAAACCCGACTTCAACTGGGCGCGACCGCGCGCGTTCTTGCGACAACCGCCACACTTTTTCATTACGTGCTCGTCGCCATTGAAGACTTCATTTTTTGGCCCTTGAATTTGATCACAATCCGGGACAATCCAACGGCGCGCAAAGAAGTCGTAAACTCTTCCATCGACGCTGCGAATCAAAAAAAAGGCATCATTGTCCTGAGCGCACACTTCGGCAACATCGAGGTCACCGCCCAATGCCTGAACTCTCTTTTGTGCGGCCAGGTCTCTGTTGAAAAGCGCATCATTGCCCTGGCCAAACCAGGAAAGTCGGAGTGGATGACAAATGCATTGGCCTGGTACAGGAACAAACGAGGCATCGAAGTCCTCTGGACAAACAGGAAAGACCTCGTCAAGGCAATGCTTCAGTCGATCAAGGCCGGCAGGGCAGTCGCATTGTTGGTGGATCAAAAGCCTGCAAGCGCGGGGCATTTTATAGAGTTTTTTGGAAAACAAAGCGCATTTCCGGACGGCGGCATCGAAGTTGCGCTGCGTTCAAACGCAAATTTCATTTTTGTTACATCACGCCGCATCTTTCCTGGATTTTATACTTTCGAAGGACGGAGTCTGGCCGTCAGCGAAGGCAACAAGCTTGATGCATCCATTGTTCTCTCGGAATATGCCCGATGGCTTGAACGTGTGATTGAGATATCACCCTGGCAATGGTGTTGGGATTACAAAAAATGGTCGCGGCAGCCAAATGCCGGGGTGTCGACATGAGCAACTCCTTCAATGGCAAGTCTGTGCAGCAGAACTTCCGCAAGATTTTAATTATTCTTCCAAGGCAACTCGGTGACATCCTTTTGGGCTCTTCGCTTGCGTTTGCTGCTCGCAGCGCATTTCCCGGCGCGCACATTTGTTGGGTGTCACACCCGATGGGTCGACAGTTGCTTGAGGGACATCCCGCACTCAACAAAGTTATTTATCATCCGGTCTGGAAACCACGATCTCTGGGCACGTGGCTCAAGTCGCCTGTTCGAACGATTCGCGATTTGCTCAATTACTGGCGCGAGGAAATCAAGTTTTTTCAGAATTTGCGATCGGCTCAATTCGAGCTTGTCGTTGATGCCATTTGCACACCGAAAACGGCGTTGATGGCCTTCCTGACACGTGCCCGCAGCCGACACGGGCTCGCGACCCGCTGGAACAGGAATTGGGCTTACACCTGGCTCTGCAACGGTTCGCATTGGCAAAACAAATATGCCGCTCAGTCGCGTCTGGAACTTTTTGGGCCGCTCATCGACCCGCAAATCCTTTTGAACCCGCCACAAGAATGGCTGGATTCCTGGATGCCCGTGTCAGACAAAATGAAAGAACGAGTCGACGCCATCATTTCGGAACTGAAGCTGACTCCGGGCAAATTTGCGATCCTGAGCCCAACCTCGCGAAGAGCGCTGCGTCAGTGGCCAGGCTCATTCTTTGTTCAATTGGCAGAAACTCTCGTTGTCGAGGATGAAGTGAAGGTCTGCTGGTTCTGGGGACCTGGCGAATATGACTTCACCTTGAAGCTACATCAGGCGCTGCAGGAAAAACTCAAAGCCAAAAATCTCGATTCGAACGCATCATGCATCCCTCCGTTGCTGTCGCTCGGCGAAGCTGCCTACATGTCCGGGTTGAGTTCAATCTGGATTGGCAACACCAACGGCTTGTCGCATGTTGCCGTCGCAGGTGGTGCGCGAACAGTTCAGATCTTTGGACCAACTTCACACGAGGCCTGGACGCATCCGAACAACGCGAGACACGCCCCTGTTCAACGCGACAGAGGCTGCGTGCGCTGCGAGTCGAACACTTGCCGCACCGGCACTCACGAGTGCATGAAACATCTCACTGTTGAAGACGTCTTGATTGCCGTCCGCAAGGTCAAAAGGGTTTCTGACCACTGAGCGAAAAAATTCCGTTCAGGTTGTAGAACCATCGCCCACGGGCTGTTTCACCGCCTGAAAGTGCATTCTTAACATCCACACAGACATTTTTGTCGCGATCGGTCACCGTCCAGCTTGTCACCGAAAGTTCTTCGGAGATGAAGAAATGCCTCACGACCGGCGAATGGGCCCTGATGAACGGAATTTCTCCCAAAATCTGGTTGTTGATTTCAATCTTGTAGCCGTCGTGTTCGGCACGGATGATACGACGACGCGGCACGTGCACACGCATGATCGGATGCCAACTTGTCTCTGTCCACTCGATTTCAAGAGCGGTTTGTGGAACATGCAATGTCTTCCACTTTCCTTGTTTGTCGGCCCAAAGAACCTCGAGATAAGTCACCTGCTGACTCCCTCGATACGTCTGCAAAACCAACCCCGCCTTGGCACCGGGTGAAGGCACAAAAACAAAGTCCCAACCATGCAAGGGCATTGGATTCAATCCAAAGCTGTGTTCGTAGTAGCCTGCTGCATCGGTCAATTTGAGCTTCAGGTATCCGTCGAAAAGAGCTTCGGCCAAAGGAGGCGAAACGAAATTGGGATTGTGAGTGCCTGGGTGATTCTCACAATGATTCATCAAACCAGGCCGAATCAAAATCTCTCCAGTCACATTTGCGACCGGCGAAGGATTGAAAACCGTCCAATGGGCTCCTGGAATCGTTTTGAAATCTGTACCCGTGACCGGAGACAAGACCGGGCAACCCTCAACCGCCTGGTGACGAACCTTGAAACTCAGCCCACCCTCCATTTCAAGGAAAATGTCTGCGGTTTGAAGGTCAACCTGTTCTATCTTGAGCTCAATTCCTTGATGCTTCGCACTCACATTTTGCCTTTGATTCCCATAAAAAATAACACTCTCCATGGGAAACACGTGCATGAAGCAGAACTCCTTGATTCGCTCCATCTGTTGCGGACCTGGTTCACTTTCGGACTTCATCAATAGCGAGGCCCCACCATCCAGCGCTCCAGCAATGATTGCGATGAGGCCACCTTCACTGACCTGGGCAAAATGGTTTTCCGGATTGAACAAGGAAAATCCACAAATCCCATGAAATTCCTGACTGATGATCGAATAATATCGCCATTCGATGAATGCAGCGCTTCTGACCTTCTGCAGCAGCGGTTCTGGAAAAGCGTTCCACCAAACAGGATCACGTCTTGAATCTGTCGAATTGTTTGTTGATGCGCAGAAGTCCTTCCTCGCCAACCACCCTTGATAGGAAGGCCAACGCCATGACAAATTCGGAGAAGAAATCGATGACAGAAATTCACTGTGAAAATGTGCTTTCATTGGTCTTCACCCTGGTTTTGCAAAATCAGGAAAGTTGCGCGGCGTGCAAATCGGCAAGCTGTCTCGAGCGCTTAATCAATTCATCCAAGGCTGATCGGCTTGACGTGAGATTGACGACATCACGCAAGCGCGACAGTTCATCACTCAGTTCATCCAGAGCACCCAACTCAAGAAGTG
>JBMSQQ010000149.1:0-4878 GCA_049423385.1 Silvanigrellaceae bacterium
ACTTTGACGTCCCGCTCTTGCCCTCCGACGAGGATTTTCATGATGGAGTGTCTCCGAATGTCAGGCTTGCAGCTGTGCTGAGAACCAAATCTGACATTGTTTTTGCCACAGAGGCGCCCATATGCACAACGTCGGAGTGGTCGAGGCGAGCATCGGGTCCTGTGAGGCCCGCCCCATAGTTGGTCATGCAGCTCAGACCCACAACCCTTGCACCCATTTGTCTCGCAGCGATGGCCTCAACTACGGTGCTCATTCCGACGGCCTGCGCCCCCAAGGTTTTGAGCATTCTGATTTCCGCAGGTGTTTCGTAGGACGGTCCCAGAACTCCTGCATAGACGCCTCTGCGCAGACTGAATCCCAGCGATTGAGCCTTGTCTGAAAAAGCCTTCTGCCAATTTTTGTCATAGCATTGAGTCATGTCGCAAAAGCGTTGACCAAAGCCATTTCCCGAATCTCCCGCAAGCGGGTTGAGGCCGGAAAGGTTGATGTGGTCTTCAATC
Organism: Silvanigrellaceae bacterium; assembly: GCA_049423385.1. Lineage (GTDB taxonomy): Bacteria > Bdellovibrionota_B > Oligoflexia > Silvanigrellales > Silvanigrellaceae > RFOM01. The sequence goes on from JBMSQQ010000149.1 coordinate 501, forward strand.
AGCATGAAGTCGCCCAGAGTCCAGGAGGTTTCGAGGCAGCCGGCGGCGTTGGTGAGAATAATTCCACGCACTCCCCAGGCGATCATTGCGCGCACGTTGTGTGCAACGTCGCCAACCGTGAACCCTTCGTAAGCATGGTTTCGGCCGCGTAAAAACGCGATGCGGCGGGTTTGTTTGTCGCCTGTGGTTGCGATGTCGCCCACCCGCAATTCACTTGCGTGGCCGACCACTTCGCTGGCAGCAAAACCCGGAATGTCGGCGTACTTCAGCATTGGCATCGAGTCGATATCTGGGATGGCGTTGCCAAGGCCGGAGCCGAGGACAATGCACAGATCCGGCGCCTGCGGATTCCATTTTTTCAGAAATTCCGCGCTTTGATCAACGCGAGACTTGTAATTCGCATTCATGCAATGAAGTCCTTCTTTCATTTGTCTTGCTTTTGGGACTTCAGGGCCAAAAGCAAAATCAATGAAACATTGAGAACAAAGACTCAAATCAGGTTACCCGAAAGTCTCATGAAATCCATCCTTGAGTACTAAAAAGAGTCGAAAATCGGTGATTCGGGAGCGCAAAAAAAGCACCACCCTTGCTGCATTGCAGAAAGGGTGGCCGGAATTTTTGACAAAGCCCAAAGGCTGAATCCGAAAAACTATCAGTCATTGATTTGGTATGATGTTTTGAAACTCAATTTCCTTGCAGCTTTCATGAAGCTTGCACATCAGTTTTCGGTATGATTTTTCGAATTCCGCACGTCGGATTGTAGCGTTGGGGACTGTGAATTCCCTCAAAATATCGCCAATTTCCTTGTCATACAGCATGGTTTGTTTGAGGGTTTTTTCAGAAACCTCCAATTCGGCGGCGACTTGTGAAAACGTCATCCCGGGAATTGCCCAGTTCCTATACGTATCAACAATCGGCTCAGGGTCCTTGTAGTTGACACCGGCTTCCTGAAGTGCAGTTCTGAAAACCGTGTTGTCTTTGCCCATTTGTGTTTTGAGGTCTTCAAACGGAACATGGAAATCCGCTATCTTGGCTTTCAAGCGCTTCCAGAAATCTTCTGAAACCGAATCGGGCCTCACTGCTTCCGCAACGTATTTTGCCACCTGGTCCTCTTTCTCGATATAACCCTGGGTGTGGCAGGACAAACAAGAGAGCGGAGCACCAACCACCAAAAGATCAGATTTGTCATGAGCTGGAATCAGCATTGCCTCCTTGTTTTCGAGCGCACGTTGATTCGGAATCTTGTAGTCAAGATGCTCCGCCTTCAAACCAACGTTGACAAATGCCTGCAATCCGTTTCTCTTCAGGAAAAGATACTCAAGAGTTTCATGTCGATAAGCCACGGGATTTGAAGAATCGAGTTCACACTGGATACGTTTGATGTTTTTATAGGGTCCATCTCCGCCAACAAGAGGGAGATTTCCGTTCCTCGCGATGTAGTCGTTTGATTTCCAGCGGAAGTAGTCCCTGTGTCCGAACATGTCCTCGAAGGATTTGATAAGTTCGTCGTATTTCGCGTTTGCGGAAGGAACAGCCTGGGCTTCCGAAGAGCGAATTTTCTTGAGCTCTTTCACGACTGCCGGTTCGCCGTCGTTGACCATCACTGACGGATAGAACGCTCCATGATCAAGCAGTGAAAGCGTGCGGACTGTCCGACCATCTTCGATTTTCGTCCATCGGTTGGTCATGAAATTGATACATTCAAAACCGGGTTCTTCGTCGTTGCTGATCTCGAAGACCGGCCCGGCAGCATATTTGAAAAGGTCATGTTTTTTATACTGTTCCTTGAGTTTATCCTTGAACTCAAATGCCCTCCACAGAGGCTTGCCAGGGACGTATTCGAGAGCGATGCGCTCGAACGACCGATGGTTGATGGAGACGCCAGAGTTGTTGAAACCGGCTCTCATGATCCTTTTCTCTTTCGGAATGCTTTGCCGGTCGAACGTTGGGTCATTGTCGTAAATAGACCCTTCAACGTCGTCTATTCCGAGCGCTGCATCCAATGTCACGGTATCATCATCCATTCCGGAACCATGGTAGTAAATTCTCATTCTCATGTTGCCCGCCACTTGGGATACAAACCAGTCGGCTCTGATGAGAGGAATGGGTTTTGAGCAGGAGACTCCGGATGGTGCGGCCTCAGTCTGGCAGCGTTTTGAGTCGTTTGTCTCCTCTGTCGACACAAATCCGAACTTCGCATCTGATTCAGAAGAACTCTTTTGCGCAGCTTCGCTCATGCGTTTGGCCATTTTTGAGATAATTTCATTTTTCACCAAGGGAAGACCGTCTTTGAAAGTGTGCACGTCGGGTTGCACGAAAGGCGCAGACGTTCCCTTGCCTTCAAAAATCTCCTTGAATCGAGCACCATAGAAATTTCCGACGACAGCCTCGGCCGGATCCGGCATCCATTTTTCCCGCATTTCTGCAGTCATCTTTGGGTAAACTGTTTTGAGCATATAGGTGTACATTGTCTCGGGTCTATCGAGTTCGTAGTCTTTCAGGTTGACTCGATAGACAAGCTTGAGCTCGTCGATCGCCAAGGGCGTCACGATTTTCTCTGACGTACTGAGCATGTTCAACATTTTCGAGAGACCTTTTCTTGTCTGCTCGAGACTTTGTTCCGGTGCACCAGAATTGTACTTGTTGACCAGGTGGAAGTATCTCGTGTTCACTTTGTCGGCTTCGGGTAGTCCGTTGAAGTCCTTTTCAATGGCTTGGTAGACGGACGCATAATCCACAAGGTTCCGGATTTCGGGTTTTGCCTCCAAGAATGTCTTCACGAGACTCAAGTCACTGTTTCCTAGAATTCCTTTGGGTGGCATCGGCTGTGCCTTGTTCGTCATCCTGAGATAAAGTTTGCTGTCAGTGGCTGCGCTACCCAATTTCACAAGTCCCTTGGCTGCCAATGAATCAAGGTTTCTCACGTCGCCAATGTTTCCCGAGTTTGAACCATTTTCCCCATGGCATGTGTAGCATTGCTGCTGAAACAAATTCAGCACCTTTGTCTGCAATTCGGAATAGCTGCCAGTCACGACAGTGATGTTGTCTGTTCGGTTGAGGCTCGCAAGGTTTATAAGCTGATCGCCGGCGTTTTTCTTGGAATTGCAGCCATACGTTGCCCCAACAAACCCAATCAAAAATGCAAGGCTGACCTTCAGATTCAAAGTACTTTTCATGCTCGCCCCCTTATTCTCCGGCAATATCGGTTGATTGATTATAAACTTTACGAAAATCAAAAATAACACCCTAAAGCTCAGCGATTTTTGAGGTTTTTTGGTTTTCTTCGGAGACTTTTGATCGAGAGAAATGTCTGGATACAAACTGAAATATGTCATTTACACGCACTGGTTCGCATTCGCGATTGGAGCAGTGGTTTGCCAAATTGATCACAAAATGTCGGAATTCTCAAATTCGCCATTCAAACGGGATGTTGCGAAATGACCGCGACTCTGGATGTCCTTTTTCTCCAGTTGACGAGCTCGAGGGCTGCCAACAGCACAAGTACGATCAGGGGAGCGGTGAGAACTTTCAAGCCAACCCGAAGATACCCGAAAGTCCCCAACACCGCACCCAGAAGAAAGGACAAAAGCAAAGAGGTGTGGAGAAAGAATCGTTCCAGATGAAAACGCTGGTAAATCGTGTGAATTCGACCCATCAATAGCGAACTCCACTCCTGATTTTGCTGGCGTTGGAGAAAATGTTTGGGGTTTTTGAAAAATTCAGCACTGCTGCGGCTGACAACGGTGCCAATGGCGATGCCGAGATCGGTTACGATACCTGTCATGTGGGTCGTTCGGATGATGGTTCCCGAACCCTGCCGAATGATCGCGTTCTGCATGCCCATTGCAAAGGTCAGCAGGTTCAGAAACCAGGCATCCTTGAGTTTTGTGATTTCCAGGGTCTGGCCGGGACTCACGTGCCGTGAGCCAAACCATGCAACGCAACCGATGAGAACCGCCTCCAATAGAATTGGAAATGCATATGTGACTTTTGGGGATTCGATGGAATGGCCGCGAAGAAGCAAAGTCGTGGTGAACGCGCCTGAAATGAAAAAAACAATGCCCACGAAAAAGACACCGGCTACCAGAACATGGCCTTCGGAATATTCAACGGCGGAACGCGTGGCATTGCCGGAAACGTGGGTGACAAATCCGCCGAAGCCTACGAAACCGACAGCATTGACCACGCCGGCTACACAAGCCAGCAGCGAGCCGACTCCAAGATAGTCGTAAAAGGAACGGATGGTTCCAGATGTCATCGCACCCTCGTGTCAGTCATCGCCTGAATGGAGGCCGGGCCTTCTCTTTGAATGATGAAGAATATTTTTTCATCATTTGAATTGGCATGCAATGTGGATTTTTACGAGAAATCACAGGAG
>JBMSQQ010000150.1:0-4902 GCA_049423385.1 Silvanigrellaceae bacterium
TCGTACGTCTTTGACTTCGTCGACGAGCAAAACGTCGGCGACGTCGCTTTTCAGGTCATCAATCGCTTCCTCTATGATTTCCAGGTGAACAAATTTTTCGCCAGCTTCACGCCCGGCAGCACGAACCAGCGGGATCAATGAGTCGTCGTTGGTGCACATGACCCCCGCAAGGTTGTTTGCAATTGACGTGGTGCCGCCCGTCAGGGTTGCAATGTCGATAATGAGGTCAGGCTTGAATGACGCCGCATAGCTCAACGCATCTGCAAGAATAAGGCGCCCCTCTGCATCCGTGTTGTAGACTTCAATCAGCTTGCCGTTGTGCGCGCGATAGACATCGCCGGGGCGTTGAGCGCTTTCGCTGACCATGTTTTCCGCCAATGGCAAAATTCCAATCAATCTCGTCTGCGGGAAAAGGGGAGCGAGAATTTCAAGTGCGGCTATCGTGTTGGCTGCTCCGCACATGTCGTATTTCATTTCGTTGTGATGCTGTTTGCCCTTGATTGAATAACCGCCGGTGTCGAAGGTGATTCCTTTGCCGATCACCACCACCGTTTGCTTTGCTTTGCGTGGGTCCGAGTCGAAGGTCACGAGCCGGGGGCGATTCTTGCTTCCCTGTGCAACAGCAAGAATGCCACCGAAGCCCTGCGCAGACAGTTCCTTTTCCGAGATGATTGTCACTTGTCCTGCGTTGGCAAGACGCTCTTCGGCATAATTGGCCAACACTTGTGGAGTGAGGACGTTGCCTGGCAGATCACCTAGAAAGCGGGCGTAGTTGAGCGCCTGACCCCTGCGGATTCCATCCTCCAATGCATTTTCAATGACTTTCGATGGCACGACCTTGGTCAATGTGGTTGGAAGTTTCAGGTTCACAACAAGGTTTTTTTCTTCGGGTTCAACGCGCGCGGAGTAACAACTCAGCTCCAGCGTCTCGCCCAGGGTGCTGAGCAGAACGTCAATGGGTGTGGTGTTCAACGCTTCTGGCAACAGGTCCCAGTAGATGTGAATTTCGCGTACATTCGCGTTGTCGGCATCGGCGACAATGGTGCCCAATGCCTTGCGCAGATTGTTGAGCAACTGTTCAGGACTCGTGTCATCGAAGAATTGGCAATCGCAAAGAACACCTGCGGAAGTCTCAAACTTCAACCGTCCCTTGAGTTCCATAACCGAAGAGGCAATTCCGAAGAACTCGGGAGGATGAGCAGAAGAACCCAAAAAGTAACAAGACCGTCCAGATGGTTCATCGCCTTTTTCCCAGTGAAGATTCTTGAGTCGCTCATGTGGATTTTTTTCGAAGAGTTGACGCATGTGGAGGACCTCGCTGTGCTGGGACAACTTTTGCTGTACACTTTCGATCATAAACGTTCGGTTGAAAGACTCAAACTTTGACCTGGAGGCGGGTGATGTTGGGCCATCGTGATCTTGATAACACTGTGGGTGTGCTTTTTGGAGGCAGATCCTCCGAACACGAAATCTCGTTGCGCTCTGCTGTTTTTGTTCTCAAACAGATGCCCAGGAATTTTCGAATTGTTCCGATTGGATTGCGTCGCGATGGTTCGTGTTTGAGTCTTGAGGGCACGTTCTCAAGCGAGGATTTCAAGGATCTTGAACCGGCGGATCTTGCCGAATTTTTGGCAGGTCGCAGAATGCGGACTCTCCCCAAGGCCAATCCGGTGGAAAGCCTGATTCTGCCTTTTCGCGCCGAAACGCTTTCGACACTCCCCGAGTATCAAGTTCGATTGTTGAACCTCGAGTGTGGAGTGTTTTTTCCGGTACTCCATGGTCCAAACGGAGAGGATGGGCGTTTGCAGGGTGTCTTTGAAATGGCCGAAGTCGCCTACGTGGGTTGCGATATCCGCGCGAGTGTCATTGGGATCGACAAACATTTGCAAAAATTGATTGCCCGCCAGCACGGTGTTCCGGTGGCCAAATACGAACTCATCGAGCTCGAGGATTGGCAGGCCAATGCTTCCAGGGTGATCGAACGGGTTCGCAACAGCATCGGTTTTCCTTGTTTTGTGAAGCCCAATTCACTGGGCTCTGCGGTTGGCGTGAACCGGGCCAAAGACGAGGGCGAGCTGTCGAGGTATATCCACGATGCACTGGCATTCGACGACAAGGCGTTGGTCGAGGAGCCCATGACGGGAACAGAAGTCGAGTGCGCCTTTTTGGGGACAGGGGTGCATCCGAAGATTACAGTTGCCGGAGAGATTGCCCCCAAGGACTTCTATTCCTACGAAGCGAAGTATCAGGTCGCCGATGGTGCAGACCAGTTCATTCCTGCCCGTCTCGACGCGGCTCGGATGGAGGAGCTGCAGGGGCATGCCGCCAAACTCGCCAGGGCCTTTTCATTGAGTGGGCTTTCAAGGCTGGATTTCTGGAATTGCCAAAAAACAGGACGATTTGTGTTCAATGAGGTCAACACCCTTCCTGGCCTCACCTCTATTAGTATGTTTCCCAAGTTGTGGGAGCATGAAGGCGTTCTCGGGCCACAGTGGATCAGCGAGCTGATTGAGGCTGCGAAGGTGCGCCGGACCCAGATGCTTCAACGCCAGTTTGGAATTACAGCCAAATCCTGACGGCAAACCGTTGAAAAGTGGTTTGAGATCAGCTATCGAGGGCGGGTGTTTCAGGTGCCCTCCGGGTAGCCTGTTGATTTACCAAACCATCTTGTATGGAAGACGGAAGTTTTATGGCTGCGACTGGCAAAGACCTCTCCATTGTTCGCAATATCGGTATTTCGGCCCACATCGACTCGGGTAAAACCACTCTCTCCGAGCGCATCCTGTTCTACACGGGCAAGATTCACAAAATCGAGGAAGTGAAGGGCAAGTCCGGCGTTGGCGCGACCATGGACTTCATGGAACTCGAGCGTGAGAAGGGCATCACGATTCAGTCTGCTGCGACTTTCTGCCAGTGGAATCAATACGAAATCAACCTTATCGACACTCCCGGACACGTGGACTTCACGGTTGAAGTGGAGCGCGCGCTCCGCGTTCTCGACGGTGCAGTTCTTGTTCTTTGCTCGGTTGCCGGCGTGCAGTCGCAGTCAATCACGGTTGACCGCCAGATGCGTCGTTACAACGTTCCGCGCATCGCGTTCGTCAACAAGATGGACCGCGCTGGAGCCAATCCTTACCGCGTTTGCGAACAGCTGCGAGAAAAACTTCACCACAATGCGTGGATGATCAACATCCCAATTGGCGCAGAAGACCAATTCAAGGGCGTTGTTGACCTCATCACCATGAAGGCCAACTTCTATGATGGGTCCAACGGCGAGAAGATCCGCGTTGAAGACATCCCTGCGGACATGGTCGACCTGGCTCACACCAAGCGTAACGACCTGTTGGGCGCTTTGGCTGATTTCGATGACAACCTGGCTGAGAAATATTTGGCTGAAGAAGCTGTCAGCGAGCAGGAAATCCGCACTGTTCTCCGCAAGGCAACTTTGTCGCTCAACTTCACTCCTGTGATGTGCGGCTCGGCCTTCAAGAACAAGGGCGTGCAGAACCTTCTCGACGCTGTTGGTTACTACCTGCCCAACCCAACTGAAGTTGAAAACACGGCATTCGACCAGGACAAGAACGAAGAGAAGTTTGTCCTCAAGAACGATCCCAAGGGTCCTCTCGCGATGTTGGCGTTCAAGCTGGAAGATGGACGCTTCGGCCAGCTGACGTACATGCGCATTTATTCAGGTACCATCCGCAAGGGTGACACCATTCTGAACGTGAACAACGACAAGAAGGTCAAGGTTCCACGTCTCGTCCGCATGAACGCCAACGAAATGGTCGACTGCGAAGAAGCTGTGGCTGGCGACATCGTGGCGATGTTCGGTGTGGAATGTGCTTCAGGCGAAAGCTTCACCGATGGCGTCGTGCGCTACACGATGTCGTCAATCTTTGTTCCCAACGCGGTGATCTCGTTGGCCGTTGCTCCGAAAGACAAGTCTGCACAGGCAAACTTCTCCAAGGCGCTCAACCGCTTTACAAAAGAAGACCCAACCTTCCGCGTGCATCGTGACGAAGAGTCGGGCGAGACGATCATTTCCGGAATGGGCGAGCTCCACCTGGAAATCTACGTCGAGCGCATGAAACGCGAGTTCAATTGCGAATGTATTGTTGGTAAGCCACAGGTGAACTTCCGCGAAACCATCGGTTCACGTGCGGAAATCAACTACACCCACAAGAAACAGTCGGGTGGTTCGGGTCAGTTCGCGCGCATCATCGGTTTCATGGAACCCATGCAGGCGGACGAAGCTGGAAACATCAAACCATACGAATTTGCCGACGAAACAGTGGGCGGTTCGATTCCTCGCCAGTACATTCCTGCATGCGACAAGGGCTTTGTCGAGCAGATGCGTACGGGCCAGCTGACCGGCGCTCAAGTCACTGGCGTGAAGATCGTCGTCAACGATGGTTTGCACCACCCGGTCGACTCTTCCGAAATGGCGTTCAAGGTTTGTGCGATGGCGGCATTCCGCGAATCGTACATGAACGCGAAGCCGACAATCCTCGAGCCAATCATGAAGGTCGGTATCGAAGGACCGGAAGAATTCCAGGGTGCGATGATGGGCCTTATCAGCCAGCGCCGTGGTATGTTGACGGGCTCGGCAGGCAATGGTGGTTACGCTCAAATTGAAGCCGAAGTTCCGCTGACTGAAATGTTCGGTTTCTCGACCGACCTTCGTTCGGGCACCCAGGGCAAGGGCGAATTCTCGATGGAGTTCCTCAAGTATGCGCCTGTGCCACGCAACGTTCAGGAAGAAATGATCGAGAAGTACAAAGCCAAGCGCGCTGCTGAGAACAAGTAAGCATGACGCTTGTATCTTCGGAACTTGTCGAAGGCATGAACCAACTGCTGCAGGTGCTGACAACAGCCCTGCAGCAGTTGCGTGTTCACAGGGCC
>JBMSQQ010000151.1:0-4837 GCA_049423385.1 Silvanigrellaceae bacterium
ATAAAAGCTCCCCACTTCTTTCTATGAGTAGGATCGGAAGCTTTTCCAGGAGCAATAGCTGAATTTTAAAGCGCATAAATAACAGTCTGTTATCCGGCCCATTATTCGAGGCTCTGGATTGCTCAATTCTACTTTTCAAAAACCGCTCGGGTATTGGGATCCCGGGATGAACATTCTTCAACGCCAATCCATGTGCCCAACGAGGAGGAGACTTCTGCATCCTTGGATTGGAACGGCAAGACCCAAAGTGGAATCAGGTTGTCGCGGGCAATGGCAATACAACGCGATTGAAGCACTTGCGCGCCAGCGAGAGTAATGCGGTGTGCTTCACTAAAGGTCAGGCGATCATGCTTTCGGGCAGAAGCATCGGTTTTGGGATCCTTGTCGAAGATTCCCTCCACGTCCTTGAAGAATTCAACTTGTTTTGCATTCAGTGCCGCTGCCAAGGCAACTGCCGTGGTGTCGGAGCCGCCTCGACCCAGGGTTGTGATGTCTCCTGTTTCAAGACACATTCCTTGAAAACCCGCCACAATCGCGATCCTGTTTTGTTCGAGGATTTTGAGAATCCTCTGCGGTCTGACTTCCCGGATTTTGGCATTGGTGTGAGCTTCATTGGTGATGATGCCGCTTTGGCTTCCGGTGAGACTCACGCCGTGAAGCCCGACGCGTTCGAGTGCCATGGCGAGGAGCGATATGCTGATCCGCTCACCCACTGAAATCAACATGTCGAGTTCTCTTTCGGGTGGCTCGGGATGAACCTTTTTTGCCAATGCAATGAGTTCATCTGTGCTGTCGCCCATCGCGCTGACCACCACCACCAGCTGTGCGCCTGTGGTAGCCCTTGCCTTTATGATTTGCGCGATTTCACCAAAACGTTCGGGGGAGCTCACTGCAGCTCCCCCGAATTTCAAGACCAGAATGCTTTTTTGAGCTTGTGCCATGTTCAACCAGTCCTGCTGAGCAAATCCCTTACGGTGCGCTGAATCTCGTCGATGTCGAATGGCTTGGTGATGTATTCATCGCAACCTGCTTCGAATCCGCGACGGATGTCTTCTTCTGTTTTGTTGCCAGAGATGAATGCCACAGGCAAATCCTTGAGCATCGGCTTGGATTTCAACAAACCACAAAGCTCGTAGCCATCCACCCATGGAAGATTGATGTCGAGAAGAATCAAATCAATGCGGGTGTCTTCGATGATCTTGGACAACTCCATGGCGTCCTTTGCAACGAGTACGCGATAATTGTCTTTTTCAAAGATTCTCTTGATCGCATTGCGCATGACCAATTCATCATCCACGACGAGAATCGTCTTGCTTTCAAGACGGCGAGAAGCAGCTCTGTAGTCGTCGAGACTGACCACCTTGTTCTGCGCAACTGCTCTTTTGTTGAGCTCTGCTACCTGCTTTGACAGCGACTTGTCGCCGAATTTCCGCCTGTTCATATCTTCAACCCTGTGACTGAGGATGGGTGCAGTCCTCAGTCTAACCGAGCAATGCGGCATGGCTCGATGGGCAGTGTGTCCTGTGTTGTAAATTTGACTGACAATTCAATGCGAGCGTATAATCCCCGGCGCTTTGGAAAAGAACTACGTAACACAAAGCTCACCTCAGGTTTTCTTTGGTTAGGAGGCTCAATGATCGAGGTAAAGGACCTTGTGAAGCTCTATGGAGAGCGGAAGGTTTTGCATGGTCTCAACTTTTCAGTTGGCGTAGGCCGCGTGTGTGGCTTTTTGGGCCCGAACGGTGCCGGCAAGTCGACCACGATGGATATTCTCGCAGGGCTCTTGGGGCCAAGCGACGGAACTGCCAAAATTTGTGGCTTTGACGTTGTCACCCAGACACGCGAAGTGAAGGAAGTTGTCGGGTATCTGCCAGACAATCCTCCTTTGTATCGCGAAATGACTGTGATCGATTTTGTGACTTTTGTCGCAAAACTTCGAAATATCCCATCTGCACAGCGCAAAGCTGCAGTCGAACGTGTCCTCACGGACTGCGACGTGACAGATGTTGCGCATCGATTGGTGGGCAATCTGTCAAAAGGATACCGTCAACGTGTCGCTCTTTGCTCGGCGCTTGTGCACCAACCCAAGGTGTTGATTCTCGACGAGCCAACGGAGGGTTTGGATCCGAACCAAATCGTCCAGATCCGCGGTCTCATCCGCAAGCTGGTCAAGGATCGCACCGTGATTCTCAGCTCACACATTCTGTCTGAGGTTCAAGCAACGTGTGACGACGTCATCATTATCAACCAAGGTCAAATTGCAGCGCGGTCTTCGCTGGCCGATACCGGAAGCACCAAGCCGTCGATGATTTTTTCATTCGCCGACAAAACCGAAAGCGCATTGTCCTGGTTCAAGGAGAAGACTTTTGTGGCCAAGGCCGAGGTCTTCACCGAAAAAACCAACAGCGTGCTGGTGAACTTCAAGGACGACTTCTATGGCGACGCTCGTTTGTCGAACATCGCACAAGTCAACAGCCAGCTCGTTCAGCAAGGCTTTGGCTTGACGAGTGTCTACGAGCACCGCACCGGTCTTGAATCTCTTTTCTTTAATGCCATCAAAAACCAGAATTCATTCGTTGGGGGACAGGCATGAAAGCCGCACTGACCATTGCTCAACGCGATTTTCGCGGATTTCTTGGCACGCCCGTGGGCTGGATTGCAGCCTGCATTTTGTTTCTCGTGTCGGGTTTGCTGTTCACTATTGTCACTGGCCAACTTCTCATGCGCGGCGAAGCGGTTGATCCGGTTGCCGACATCATGGGAAGCATCATCGGCTTTCTGAACTACATCAACATTTTTGTCATTCCGATTTTCACCATGCGGGTGATGAGCGAAGAATTGGCGCAGGGAACGTTCAGGCTTCAAGCCGGTGCGCCCATCACATCGGGCGACATCGTCGGTGGCAAGTTCCTTGGCATTATGTTTTATTTCGCGGTTATCAGCCTGCTTCTGTTGATTTATCCTTTGTACGTGACGGTTTTTGCGGAACCCGATTTCAAGGTCATGGCCTCCGGTTACCTTGGCTTGGTTCTCAATATTGCTGCCGTCGTTTCGATTGGCTTGTTCATTTCATCACTGACCCAAAACGCTGTCATCAGTTATCTGGGCTCTGTGTTTTTCATCATTCTTTTCTTGTTCAGCGCCTACATCAAGGGAGCTCCCGAGTGGTACCAACGCTCGGTGAACATTCTCGACCTGGGCAACGAGCTTTCGCGCGGAATCCTGAAGACTTCTTCGGTGGCAATCTACGTTGCGATCATTGCAATCTTCCTGTTCTTGAGCCGTTTGGTTGTCGAGACCAAGCGTTGGAGAGTGTGACATGAAAAAATATCGTCTCGAGATATCCATTGGTTTGATTTTTGCGACTTTTTTGGTTGTCCTCTTGTGGACCAACCTGTCCGCATTGCTTCCGCAGTTACCTATTGGTTTGCTTGCAGCATGTGCGATCGCGCTGATTTCAGTCGTTTTCCCGTGGTCTGACCGTGCCTCTGAAGAAAAGGGCAATTCTCCAGACACTGAACGCTATGCTCCGAAGGCTTTCGGCATGGCTGTGCTGTGGAGCGTGGCAGGCATTGCGATCATTGGCGGCTTGGCTGTCCTCCTCAATCGGGAGCGTTTCACCAAGACATTCGACTTGACGCAACGTCAGGTGAACTCCTTGAGCAGCGAAACCATCAATGTGCTCAAGGAGCTCAAGACGGATATCCAAGTTGTTTGTATTCCTTCACAGGACCCGCGCGAGCGCTATTGCGACGAAAACGCACAATTGCGCCGGCTCTATTCCGAGCAGTCGAGCAAGATTCAACATTTCGCGCTCAACATGAGCGACAGGGCAGCACTTCAGCAGGTGCGTCCTACAGGCTTCAGCCGTCTTGTGCTTTTGAACAAGGACGGCAACCGCAATGAAGTCACCGGAAGCGTGACCGAAAGCAAGTTGACAAACGCCATCCTTGGACTCACCAAGGCCAAGCGCACCGTTTATTTCCTGAGCGGAAACGGTGAGCATGCAACGTCTATGGAAGGCAACCGCAACTATTATGCAGTCGCTGAAATTCTCCGGAGTCGTGCGTACGAAGTCGTGAACCACAAGTACACTGACGAGCTTCCTGCTGATGCACAATTGGTGGTTGCAGGTCCAGCCAAGGGACCCTATTCGACGATTGTCGAAAACATGCTGCGCAGGTTTTTGGCACGGGGTGGTCGCTTGATTTTGGTTCTGAATCCTTACCGGGATCCGGGCATGCCCAAGCTGTTTGAAGATCTGGGAATTCGCCTCGATCCAACCTTGCTCACGTCCAACCAGGGCGCAACGGCATTCGGTGCGCAGTTGGCTCAAATTGACCCACTTCGTCCGCCAATCGCGGTCGGAGAATTCTCGCGTGCTTCCGAAATCACCAAGGTGTTCGGTGCAGGCGATATTGGTTTGGCCGATGGTGCACGTTCGATGGTGTTCAATGCTCCTGCGGGTGATGCGAATGTCCTGAAGCTGAAAAGTACAACGTTGATTAGTGCGATGCATGCAGCGCCTGTGACTCTCACGGAAGAACAACGCAATCGTTTGCCCCTGGACGGCGATTTGCGTCTGACGCCCAATGCAGGCTTCGATCCCAAAAAGACCTGGCCCGTGGCTCTTGATGTTGAAATAGAGGCGCCTGCAAAATTGGCCGAAGGAATTCCGAGTGCAACCTTGGCAGCCAAGGACGGCGCCGGAACACTCGCAACTCCCAGCAAAGATGCGAACGAGGCAGGCAAAGACAAGCAAAGCTCGGAAGTCGTCGTGTTTTGTTTCGATACCATCGCATATGAGCGGATGGTGCCGACCACTACAAACTTGATT
>JBMSQQ010000152.1:0-4799 GCA_049423385.1 Silvanigrellaceae bacterium
GGCGAACGCGACAGCGTTCGGGACCCCGAGTGGCGCAGCGAGAGGCAAGGCCCCAAAGGGGACTCGCAGCGAAGGGAGCTAGGGCGACCTGAGCGGAGGGTCTTGCATTGTTATCTCCAACACTCTCTTGGCTTGTGATTCAGGGCTGCCCGGAAAGAAAAAGTCGACACGAATCCTTTGGGCCGAACTTTTGAAGAGAATATTTGGCATCAACGTTCTTCAATGCAGCCGACGCAAGACCCGCACAAACCTAGTTGGCGTCGTGCGCGATCCACAAACCATCCTGGTCAGGCTCACAGCCACGGGACTTTCAACAAGCCCGCCGCCCGTTGCTCCAGTCAGACAAACTGGCCTGTGGGCGAATGCGCGGAAGTTTGATGATGGGATCGACACCACGTTTGATGAAGTCTCGGAAAGAGACTGTACTTCGACGAACCATCACAACTATCTCGACGGCGATTTCCATCCAGACCCTTTAGGCAGGACCGCTCCCTCGGACCTGAATTTAAAATCCAGCACAAGTCTGCTTTGTCCTGAACTTTCAGCGGGAAATGTAGCGCTGGGAAACGTACCGAGTTGACCTAGTTTCAACTCCAAGGATTCGAAGTTTTGCCCGAGATTACGGCCGCTGATTCCTTGGAAGGCAAATGGCTTATACTGACAAGGGCCGCTCTTGAGCTCGCGCTCTGCTAACCCTCACACTGACCCTGGACAATCCCAAGACATGACAATCCACCGGCGAACCAAGAAAAATCAGCGAACCACGTTGAAATTTCCTAAACTCGTTTGAATGTCTCATTCCCATAAAAGCTGTCCGAAAACGGCAAGGAAAAAACAGATGGAGGCAGTAGCCTGTAAAAGCTGCCAGGGATGCCCTCTGGCAGCTGGTTGAGCTTCGCGGACGGAATGAAGACAAACAGGTTTGAGATCGAAACAGCAACGATTTCAGGAGAGAATAGCTATGACAAAGAAATACCGGTCTATCAGTGCAGCACTCGTACAACTCGCCGCAGTTGCCTTGGTGGCATGCGGACATCAAGAGACAGCAGAAATGAGTGGCCTGCAGGGTGCTACGACAAACACAACGTTTGGATCTTTACTCGACTGCGAAGGCTATGAACTTAACACAACACCCAAGGGACAGTATGGTGACATCACTCTCGAAAGCCACAAATACTGTAACGGACTGTACGCCAAAGATGTAGTTGTCGTGTTTAATCTGCCAAACCTCACCCCGGCCAAGTCCGTTGCCTTTGGCGAGCGTGGCGTGAGGCTTGATGACGCAAAGTGGTTGACTGGGAAAGATAGCCGCGACTGGCTGAACCAAACCCTGTCCGTCGTGCACCTGGGGACAACCAACGATGGCCGCGACCGCTTTGCCCTGAGGAAAAGACACGTGGGATATCACGTTCCCGTATGGGAGCTGCGGGTCTCTCAGGGTCAGTTTTTCCAATCGATCCAGTTTTGAACCCACACCGACCGCTCTCTCCCGCCGGAGCTGTTTATCGATAGGATTAGTTTTATCGCGCTGCCCCTGAAGGTGGGAGGTGTACGACAGAGGGGAACCGCGACAAAATTTGGATCACAATGAAAAGTGCGTAACCGTGCGTGCGAAACAGAATCAAACCGTAAATAAACAAAAAGACTTACACCGACCTCGCAGGAGTCGATGCTTGCGCTCGATAATCCGAGGGCAGCAAACCAACGTGAGAGCGAAACGCTTCGATAAATCTTGAAAGCGACCCAAAGCCGCTCTCATAGGCAATATCAGTGATGCTTAACTTGGATTCCCGCAAAAGCCGACAGGCCTCTTGGATTCGGTATTTTATGAGCACTTGCTTTGGAGAAAGGCCTACATGGCGCGAAAACAGGCGAGTGAGATTTCGTGAGGAGGTTCCAGCAATTGTGGAAATATCCTCTATCGACAAATCCTCAGTGAAGCGCGCAGCAAGAGCCTCAATGGCCCTTTGAATCACCGGCTCGAAATGATTATATTCTGCGTGTCTAATGACTTCGGGGTGCTCTTTCAAGACGTCGCTGACAATCGAGAAGAGGGCGTCGACGAGCGGCGCGCATGAGTGCTTTGAACTCATGGATACGAGATAGAAAGACAATTCTTTGATCAATTGATGACAGGGGAACAAAGTTGCACCGCGTCTGGAGCCATTCCATTTCCTCCAGATGTTTTCATCAAACAAGAGAATGAGTCGTTCACCGTTTTTTTCTTGAACAGATGAAAAAGAGTGAGCAGTTCCATTGGGAATCCAGAACATCTCACTGGGTGTGACACGCCAGGATTTGTCCGCAATGTTTACCCTGAATTGTCCCTCAATCGGAATCAATACCTCATGGCTAGCATGTGTGTGTTCATGCAGGAGCATACCGGGCTGATTCTGGTGAATCAGAGTCAAGCCATCGTATTCATGGCAAACATCTCGGACTTGTTTCACGTCACACCCGTGAGAAAATTATTTGCAAGCGGTGCCACCAAATTGCGGCTCTTGCTGATCGTCCGGGACGCAATGGTGAACCCAAATCATGATGCATGCATGTTCTTCGCCATGGAAAAGAAACCAATGAAAATTTGGGCGACTTGGGTCTTTGGAGCGCGTCGTTGAAAATGACTCTCCGGGCATGAGCCACCGGGCTACCGCAACATCGTTGAGACCAAAAGCCATTCCATGATCGGGAGGAACAAGGGCAATGCCCTCATGGGGCGCTGAAAAACCAGCAGCCATCATCATCGGAGACTTTTCAAGGCTGTTCAAAATGGTCTCTGCTGGATCGCCAATCAAATGCCAGCCAGCGCCCGTGGGAACGCCATGCTGTGCCTCACTGCCCTCGTTTGCTTGCCCGCGGCAAGTTGCATCGGCCGCTGTGGGTGCTACAGCTCGCCTTGGCTCGAAGCACGTGTAAATCATCTTGAAGGGGCCCTGTTTGGAATCCGAAATAGAATTAGTTGGGTTCGTCAACCAAGCCCACGAACGGCCAACTGCGGTCGGGGTGAATTTCTGCGCGTTCATGTCGTTCCAGTTGTGCGCGAATACACCATGCACATTGCAGGCCGGATAGTGCCCGTTGTTGAAACCGGCAGGCCATTTCTTGTCGATTTCGAACCCCAGCGCTTTTGCAAAGGCATTTTCATTTTCGCTTTCTGGCCTTAGACCCACAGGATCATCCAGATTGGCTGGAGTCATAACACCACTGCCGGAGGGAAAAATCTTTTGCGGGCTCCCAACCGTATCAATCAACCGCGCCGTGGTCGTGACGGGATGACGGAAAGTCAGCGGAAACCAGTCATCAAATTGCCCGAGCGGTCTGATCAGTGCAGATGCCACTCCAGCAGAGGATGCATAACGTTGCTGCGCAGATTTCCCTGACAAATTCCAACTGCCGGGCGCATCGATTTCCGCAACTAGATCGCCATCCGCATCCCGTCGTGACGGAAGAGTCAATCTGATGACCGGAGCGTTCGCGGACTCCTTTAGCAGCAACTCCATTGCATTCTGCTGCTTGAGAAGGGCGCGATCAAAGCGAACAAAAATGCGCGATGGTTTGTCGGAAGCGTAATGTTTCAGAACAGCCAACATCTGTGGCCGCTTGTGCGGCCAGGCCGAGTTAAACCCCATCGAAGCGTTGATTTGTCCATCACCATAGGGATTGAAATTTCCATGCTCGAATCGAGTCGGCACTGCCACCAGGACGTCAACAACCCCATTCTCTCGCCAAGCCACGTTGAACTCTTTTCCAATCGCATTAGCGAAGAGCGCCTCAGGCTTCCAAATTTCAGGACTGCGTCCACCCCAAGGCAAAACCGACGACGCATCGGGAAATGGAGGCGGAACAACACTTGCCCCAGGAGAAGGAGCACCGACAGCTGATCGCGTAGAAGAGTTGAATTGTCGATTTTTGCAGCCAAAAATAAAGACAAAGCACAGGAAAAAGGAACACACTTTGGCCATCGGCAACTCCACCCTTCTTGACATAACGTATTGCAAGACATCTGAGAATGATTGATAATACTTTGAAATGACGATTCGGATCAACATCCAAAAGGTATGCTTCATGCAATCACTTAACTTTTATTTGATACGGATTTTGCCGACTCTCTGTTGCTGCATTTTCGCAACTGATGCACTGGCGTGCGGAGCATCCAGCTTAACTCAGTCAAACGATGGTAAGCAGAGGCAAAAGACGCCTCAAACGGCTATTTACCTCGATTCAGTTGTCGGTGCCGGAGAAAAGCCTTCCGATACTGAAGAAGTCCGCAAATTAAGGGAGCGTGTTCTCAATAAAAGAAGAAGCCTAGCGACAAAAAATCACTGAATTTGCTGAGTCGGGTTGCGGGGTTAAAATTTCGATACTTTGAGTTATTTTGATGGTTAATCGGGACAATCCTGCTTCCCGCGTTCACCACATTGCAACTGTGATGAAGGCCAACGAACGCGAGCGGATGGAAAAACTTGTGCATTTCATGGCTCGACCCGTGATTGCAGAGGATAGCTTGCCGTACTTCTCTGCAGTACAATTGTGAGAAGGGTAAACATTTGGGGAGCAAGAAAGATTGACGAGTATTGCGTCCGCTCAAGACGCATTTGCACCCCTCGCGACGCCGTTCGTTTTGGTCCTCCCCATTAGCCCTGATGGTACTGAGGTTCGATATCTCCGCAGATTGAAATCCAGAGCCGGAATATGGGATAAGTTTGAAAAGCCTTATCGAAAATAGGTCTTCTGCTTTATCCTTACACGTAATTGATTGCTTTCAGAGACCGCACGGATGCGCAGTCAATTGAACGCAA
>JBMSQQ010000153.1:0-4759 GCA_049423385.1 Silvanigrellaceae bacterium
CCAAAACAAAATCAACGGAATGGGGCAGATGCTTGGCAAGTTCGATGTGAATTCGGTGATGATGTTTTCGTCCAAACAAATTCCAGGGATGCTGAATCGCGCGACCGGCGGAGTCGTGCCCGAGATTGTTCGGCCGTCCGCTGCCGACATTCAACGCACGGCAAGTGTCTATGGTCTGACAGCAACCGGTACGGGTTCTCAGCCGCCTCCAGCAACCGCGGGTGGGTCAACTCAACCGCCGGCTGTGGGTCAGCCTGCAACGGGATTTTCTTACGTAGCTCCGTTCAATGCGTGCAATTCGGCTGTGGGTGTCAACGACTCATTTCCACAACTGGGCATCAGCCAAGACAACATTCCCTATTTTTCTTGCAGGGATCCGCAGTTTACCCTTGGTCGACCGATTATTGTTTGCCGCAGTTCCATTGATGCATCATCCTGCTTCTACACAAAACGCATTCTTGTAAACGGACAAATCAAACATGAGGCAGACGTCTTGAATCAAGGCGGAAGCAGTGCAGGCAGCAGCCCAGCACCTCAACCTGCCAGCAACGTCCGCAGCTATGTGGCTCCGATGAATGGCTGTCGAGATGTCTTCGGAGTCCAGGACCCGTTTCCTCGTCTTACGTTTGATCCTGCAAATCAACCAGTCTTCGTTTGCAAGTTTGGAACCTACGCTCCGTATCCCGTGATGGCATGCTACTTGAACGGAGCTTCGCAGAGCTGTTTCGATACCGGACTTATAGCCAACTTTTGAACAGCTCTTTGCGCATTGATTGATGGTTATTTATTCGGTGTCAGGATCATCAAACAATGTCGATTCCGGTGGTGTCTCGGCTTTTTGCCGCGCTCCACCGGATTTTCGCGTTCGTGGTTTGGTTGCGGCCTTTCGCTTGTTTCTCCAACTTGAAAACCCACCACGGCTGCCGAGCTGTGCTTGCACCTTCTTTGCTTCACTGCGGACGTCAGTATCCTTGAAACGCTTGAAAAGAGTGTCTCTAGCGCGGGCCAACGCTGCGTCGATTTCAACTATTGGTTTGGGGTAGCTGGGCGGCAGGGAATCCAAGGCATGAATGTTTGCAGCAGAAATGTTCTTCAATTCCGGCAGCCATTGTTTGATGAAAACAGCATCGGGATCGTTGTCAAGCGATTGTTTGATGGGATTGTAGATGCGGATTTGATTGTTGCCCGTCACGGATGCCTGCATCTGCACCTGTGAGAAATGAATCCCTGGCTCAAAATCGAGGAATGCTTGGGCCAAATCCCAGGAAGGAGCGCGCCAATCGCGCCACATCAGATGTGATGCGAAGCTCATCAGCATGGCTCGCATCCGGAAGTTCAAAAATCCCGTTGCGTGCACACTGCGCAAACACGCATCCACCAACGGGTAGCCGGTCATTCCGTGGTGCCACCGCTCAAATTCTTCTTTGTTCATTTCTGGTCGCAAACCTGCGAGCGCCGCGTTTTGTTCGCGCTCTTCCATGTCCGGAAAGTTTTCCAGCTTCTGAACAAAATGACACTTCCATGCCAGGCGACTGCGAAAAGCGGAGAGTGATCTCGCATGACTCGCTTCCCTCACGTCATCGGATGCGATCTTTGCAAGAACTTGTCTTGATGTGATGCATCCAAAGGCGAGGTACGGCGAAAGTCGCGAACTGAACGTCTGAGATTCCTTCGGACGCGACAAACTTGAGATGTATTTCCTGTGAATCTCCGGTTGCAGGAATCGGTCGAGCAGAGCGTGGGCGACTTTTTCTCCACCGCGTTGTTGGGTTTTTGTCCAGGTCCTCGAGGCCAATGCCAGTGGGCTGTTGGTGAAGATTCTGTCACCCGCAAAGAATGTGTTCGACAAATCAAATTCGTGCGCCAAATTCGGAGTGGCTTTGAGCATCAAGGAATCACCGTTGGCGAACGCGCTGGATGCGAAACCATGGGCCACGCAAGCAGGAGTTTCCACCGCCGGTGTTGCCATTCGGTTGCGATAGTTGCTTTGCCAGCGGTCTCGGTCGCGCAGTCCACGCACCACGCCGTTGGTCGGAAATTCCTTCCAGGCAATGTTGTTGCCCGACAAAAACTCTTTCAGCGCCAAATCACGTGTGAAGGTCCACAAAACACCCGTTTCCTGGTGCGAGAAGACCTGCGCGAGTCCTGCCACCTGGAGCGTGGCAAAAACGCGTGTGGCGTCGCCATGGGCAACAACAAGGGTGACATTGAGGTCCTGCAGCCGCGGAGCGAGGTCTTGCAGACACTCCAGCACAAACCGGTCGCGACGTGGATGATACTCCGCCGCAGAGGTCGATTCCTGTTCAAAGATGTAAAGAGCCAAAACCGGCATTCGCAGCTCGTCTGCAACCCGGCACGCAGCCGCGAGCGCCGCATTGTCGGCAATGCGGAGGTCTCTTTTTATCCACCAGAGCAAAAACGGTTGCATGGTGTGCCTCAAACCAGGATGAAGCGCAGAGCCGAGCCACACTCGAGCCCTGTTTGTTCACGGCTTGCCGAGAATCGTTCACCCCATGCACATGTGCAACGCAATTTTGTTGAATGCCCTGAATTGCTTCAGGGTCGGCAGCCGCTTATTTCTTGAACCAGTAAACTGTCGCGTTTCCATACCTTGCCGTGGCGATGATTCCGTTTTTATCGACGCACTTGATGTTTTTGTACTTTCCGGGACAGCCGCCCAAAGCGTATTTGCCGCAGATGCACTTCGAATCGAGCCCGAGTGTTTGCTCGTCGCTGGTGATCTCTGTAGCAAATTGTTTTGTCTCGTCACCTGAAGCCTGCTCCACGGGTGCTGGCGGGGACGTTTCGACGTTGGCGTTTCTGCCTCCGCAGGCAATTGCGACAACAGACAAAGTGAAAACCAACCCGACACCTTTTAAAAGTTTCATGGAGATGCTCCTCTGAAAAGATTCCCGCGGGAAATCCCGATTGCCTCATTTCAACCGTTTAGGGGTTGGGATCGGAGTCTCTCTGAACTTCTTGAGTCGAGGAAAAATAGTTAAAGGTTACGTGCCGTTCCACGCACCGCAAACAGAGCCTGGGTGAGCATTTTAAAGAGCTTGGGATGTGACTCCTGTGGAACCAGGATTTCAAGATCCTGACGGCTGAACGATGTTCTCGCGACCATCACAAATTCCTTGCACCAGGACTTTTTGAGCAAAAACTCCTCGCTGATGAAAAATATTGCGTTGACTGCGTTTTCCCGCACGTCCACAGGCATCGACTCACTTCCGATCAGTTCAATGAGTTCTTGCTCGTACTCGTCGTAATTCTCAAAATGAAACGGATACAGGTTGCGGGTGAACCAATCGACTTTGCCCAAATCACCAACCGTCACAGCCGAGCGCATGATCTGGCAGATTTTGTCGTGCTGCTTGAACTTGCAAAGACGGCCGAAAACTTTTTTGGCTGGTTTTTCAAGAATTGGAGCGCATTCACCTTCCAAGAGACCCATCATGTAATCGATTGCGTTGGGATAGTGGTCAATAAAATAACTGTATCCCAGAAAATCGAGATAGTCGGTCGCAATGTTCGAAAAGTCGCGTCTTCCTCCCGAAATGATGTGTGATTCGAGTTCCAGCCAAAGGAAGAAGCGCGGAAGTTCGTGGGTGTCGTTGTGAACGATCCACTTGCCCACGGCAGCAAGGCACTCGCAATAATCCACTGTGCGCAGATAAAGACTTGCAAAGCGGTTCGTGCGGTTGTCGAGCTCCAGAAGTTCGGTCACTTTCGCTTTCCATTCAGGAACGAATGAATCCGCGACCAGGGCGAACGCCTCTGCGAAGTGGATGATCTTCTGTTTGGCTTCCTGGTGGACGTTCTGTTCCCGGTGATTCAACTGCCTGAGGATTTCTCCCATTTCTTCCCTGGAGGGCGGAACCTCTTCTTCAGGTTCTTCCGGAGTCTCTCTCATGGATTCTGCTGGTCTTCTGTTACCACCAAAAAGTTGTATGACTTTGCCCATTCCTTGGCACTCCCGACAGATTTTTTTATGGCATCGATTTTCTGTTCTTTGAATATCTTCCAAACGAATAAATAAGCTCAGCAACTTCTTGGGGATCATATTTTCCGGTGTGTTCGTCAAACGGCACTTCAACCCGCAAATTTTCAGAGTGCTTCTCAAAGATTTTTGCGAGTTCTGTGGTTTTGCCTATGAATACCGGGTTGAGCCCGAGCTTCTTCGCGTCTGCAATAAACTGCGAATAGGTGGCATCAAGTATAAACTCGTTGCTTGTTCCCGGGTTGAAGGCAATGAAGAAGTGGGTCGGTGATCGTTGAATTTTTTGAGTTCCTGTAGAAACGTAGGCCACACCAGAGGTTTCCTGGAGGGCAGAACGAACTCCGTCCTGCTTCATCAGTCCAAGCCATCCCGCACTCACGTCCAGGCACAGGCCGTCAAACGAAAAGAGTTTGTCGGCAGGTGAGCTTTCGGCTTTCAGTTTCGTATCGATGTATCTTTGAATCGAATCTTGCGTGAGTCCGGAACTGGGGGCAGAAACTGACCCGACTCCGCTTGAGGTCGTTTCTGGATTGACCTTGCAACCCATCAAAAAAACCAGGAAAAAAAGGTTGGCGAAGAAACGCATTGGCAATTGCCTTTCAATTGAAAAACCGCCCCTGGTTATCGAATTTTTGTTGGTTTTACTTGAGACAATAAAAACAGGCCAATTCTCTTGGCTAAATTCATTGATGGAAATTGGGATTTTCTCTGAAATCCCGGAAATATCCGAGCTGGGTGTGCCCGAATCCGCCCAAAAGG
>JBMSQQ010000154.1:0-4723 GCA_049423385.1 Silvanigrellaceae bacterium
ACGGCTAAAAATCTCACGGTTCTCAAACGGCCACGGAATCTTGAACACGCCATAAAAAATGAAATCCATCTCTTTGGCACGCGACACCTGCCGGGTTTCGAGCGTACCGTAGACCCATTTTTTATAATTGACCGGTTCATTGAAGAAGGGAATGAAGTCATCGACGCGCGCATTGAGTTGCGCCTCGGCCCGCACCTCTTCGTAGGGGCTACCCGTGCGCTTGCGCTTGAACACAACGATTCCATCGTCATCCAACGCTGGCGTCCACCCCAAGGGCGCAGACGCGGCAACAGCAGTTTCAGAAGCAATCAGAAGCGACGCAACCACGGTCAACGAGCTCCCACAAAACATTGCAAAGCGCATCAAGTCAGTTCCCTTGCGCCTTGGCCCACGAATCGCGCAGGGTGATGATGCGATTGAAGACGGGCTTGCCCTGCTGCGCAGAAGCGGCGTCAACGCAGAAATATCCCACCCGCTCGAACTGGTAGCGGCTCATGGCCGGCGCCGATTTGAGGCTCGACTCCACAATGCAATTTTCGACAATTTCAAGGCTCCCTGGATTCAATTTAGACTTCCAGTCGTCGATGTCAGCGGGATTGGCCACCGTGAACAAACGGTCATAGAGCCTTGCTGTCGAAACAAACGAGTGCCGCGTGCTGACCCAATGAATGGTTCCCTTGACCTTGCGGTTGGATCCCGACATACCGCTGCGGCTTTCGGGATCAAGCGTGCAATGCAGCGCGGTGATTTGTCCGGCCGAATTTTTAACCACTTCCTCGCACTTGATGATACCCACATGGCGCAAGCGCACCTCACCGCCCGGAACAAGACGATGAAAGCCCTTGGGTGGAACCTCCATGAAGTCATCCTGCTCAATGTAAACCTCACGCGAAAATCCAACCTGGCGTGAACCCATTTCAGGCTTTTTCGGGTGCCATGAGCAGTCGAGCCACTCCTCGTGATTCTCGGGCAGGTTCGTCAAAACAACTTTAATCGGTTTCACCACTGCCATCGCCCGCGCACAATTCTCGTCGAGATTCTCACGCACGGCCGACTCGAAAAGTTCAATTTCGATTGTCGTGTTTTTCTTGGTCACACCCACGCGCTCTGCAAAATTGCGGATTGCCTCGGGCGGAATACCACGACGACGAATTCCCGAAATGGTCGGCATGCGTGGATCATCCCAGCCATCCACATGCTTGCCTTCGACCAACTCCAAAAGTCGGCGCTTGCTCATCATCGTGAACTCGAGGTTCAAACGCGCGAATTCGATCTGTTGCGGGTGGCACTTTGTTTTGAGCGTATCGAGAACCCAGTCATAAAGTGGTCGGTGATCCTCAAACTCGAGCGTACAGATAGAATGTGTGATGCCCTCGAGCATATCGGAAAGGCAGTGCGCGTAATCGTACATGGGGTAGATGCACCATGCATCGCCTGTGCGCTGATGATGCGCCCTGCGAATGCGGTACACGACAGGATCACGCAAGTTGATATTCGATGAATTCATGTCGATCTTCAGGCGCAGTGTTTTGCTGTTGTCAGGGAACTCACCGTTTTTCATGCCCGCAAACAATTTGAGATTCTCTTCCACGCTGCGGTTGCGATAGGGGCTCTCGCGTCCGGGCTGGGTCAGAGTCCCGCGGTACTCACGCATTTGCTCTGCCGTCAGTTCACACACGTAGGCTTTGCCCAATTTGATGAGCTCGACACCAAAGTCATGCAGCTCCTGAAAATAATCAGAGGCATGGAAAAACTTTTCCTGCCAGTCGAAGCCCAGCCAACGCACGTCTTCCTTGATGGCATCGACGTACTCTTGCTCTTCCTTGGTCGGATTGGTGTCGTCCATCCGCAGATGACAAACACCCTGATAGTCGCGGGCAAGACCAAAGTTCAGACAGATGGATTTGGCATGGCCCAGATGGAGGTATCCATTGGGCTCGGGGGGAAAGCGGGTCACCACCCGACCATTGTTTTTTCCTGCGGCGAGGTCTTCATCGATGATCTGGCGAATAAAGTTGGATGGCTTTGCTTGTTCAGTATTCGTGTTGTTCATTTTTCTGCCTGTATTTTAAGCAACTCGTATTTGCTGCGGTTGCTGTACATCATGCGCTTTAATGTCTGGTAGGATTTGTGAATGATCAAGTCGAGGGTGTCTGTTTTTCGTAAATGGTTGCTGACCTCCCGGGCTTTTCGAAACACAGCTGGAAAAGGGATGAATCCCAAATGAATTCGACGTTCTTGCTGATGACAATCGTGCCGTTGTTGGCCTTTGCAATTGCAGACGCGATGGGAGGACTCAAAACCGGGGTTGTCGTGGCTGTCGTTTTTTCGGTTGCGCTTTTTGGCGTCAACTGGA
Organism: Silvanigrellaceae bacterium; assembly: GCA_049423385.1. GTDB lineage: Bacteria > Bdellovibrionota_B > Oligoflexia > Silvanigrellales > Silvanigrellaceae > RFOM01. The sequence goes on from JBMSQQ010000154.1 coordinate 2,357, forward strand.
TGATGCTCGGATTCTTTGAGCCGACAAGCCTCATTGAACCCATCTTTTTCCTTGTCCTGGGGCTCATTTCGCTGCGCCTGAAAAATGGACTTTGGTTCAAGTTTCAACCGGTGGTGGTCAACACTCTCAGCGCCATTCTGCTCGCAGGATACCAAATCGCGGGCCAACCCTTGCTTGTCAAATATGCTCCGGCTATGGACAAGCTGATGCCACCAGAGAACCAGGGAGTTCTCACCGATCCTCGCATGCTTGATAAACTTTCCAATGTTTCGCATGGACTCATCTATATGCTTCTGGTGCATGCCGCCTGGGTGGCATGGGTAGCTCTCAAAAAAAGCAACTGGGCCTGGGTCGGCGCACGTTTGGCAGGTTATCCATTACTCATTCTGACAGTTGTATTCATCATGCTCGCCATCTGAAGGCCATCGCTGGCCGCTCGCGACGGAATTGAAATTCCCGGCATCTGGCGTAAAGTCCGCAGCCAAGCACGGAGACCACAATGGAAATTGAAACAACCCCTATTTCAGGACTGCTGATCTTCAAACCGAAAATCTTTGGTGACAATCGGGGATTCTTTCTCGAAACCTACAATCAAGAGCGCTATCGAGCCGCAGGGCTGATGGAAAACTTCGTCCAGGACAACATGTCATACTCGCAGAAGGGAGTCCTGCGCGGACTGCATTTCCAAAAACCATTCACTCAAGGAAAACTGGTGAGTGTTGTTCAGGGGCAGGTTTGGGATGTGGCCGTCGACCTGCGCAAAAGCTCTCCCACGTTTGGAAAGTGGTTTGGCTTGTTCCTCGACGCTGAATCCAAAACCCAATTCTATGTTCCGCCGGGTTTTGCACACGGCTTCGTGGTGACCAGCGAAACAGCACTCTTCAGTTACAAGTGCACTGATACCTATCACCCAGAATGTGAATCGAGTTTGCTCTGGAACGACCCTGACGTTGGCATCCGCTGGCCAAAACTCGACGGAATGGAAATGCCCCAGTTGTCCAACAAGGATGCACAGGCACCACGCCTGAAGGACATTTCAAGCGAGCGCCTGTTTCCCTGAAGAGTGGACTTCACAATCGGTCGAATGACCGGCGTTATTCAGATATAATCTGACTCTCTGTCGCAACCTGACTCTTGGTCTTGAAGCGCAGAATGAGTTTGGAAGCGACCATTCCAAAATTCTGGAAATCTCCGCGGATGGCAGCCACCTGCTGCTTTACCCGGGCCCGATTGCGAAGAACCATCTGCTCCATGTTTCTTGGAATGGACGAGCGCAAATCCGACCAGATGTCTTCGCAGGCTTCCTGCTTTTTAATTTTCAGCACGGCATTTGCAAACGGAACAAAATTGTTCACGGCTTTTTCCGACTTGCCGAGCAAGGAATTGGAATTGCTTTCGAGTTTCTTGTGGGCAAGGGTGAACTCGCGCAGACGAATCTCGAATTGCCTCAAATTTCGTGCATAGTCTTTGTCATTGCGGCGGTCCGACTGGTTGAGCAGGCGTCCGAGTCGAACGAGTTCGTTTTGAAGTTGACTCAATTTTGCCGAGTCGGCTTGAAGCTGAAGTTCATCTTTGACGCCTCGCGCTGGGCCTGCTTGCCCCAACTGGCCAAACTCATCGAGCAATGCAAGCTGAGGATTGATGATTTCTGCAATCTCCTTGCGACACTGCTTTTTGTCTTCATCAATTTTCTGCATCTTTAGTATGTACGCCGACCGCAATGCGGATCCCTCGTCGGCAGAATTCATCACTCGATCCATTGCACCAGCTGCACGATTCGAAAAAAACGCAGATGACAACACCAGAACAGCAAGCGAACACCTGAAAACACTGACGGGTTTCATTTGGACCATGGCTCTGCCTCCGGAATCTGGGTCGATTCGCCCTTTCGAGCTTGTCGCCACCAAAGCAAGGCAAGTGCCAGAGTTCAAAAATTGAGCAAAACCAAAAAAATCGACATCTTGGAGAAATTCGACTCGGCAAAAAGCACCAAAACTCATCAACAAGCAGCTCATTTTGACTAAAAATTAGACAACCTGAACAAGGAGTCAAAATCCCAACCGGTTCAGATTTACCTCCCCCGCCCGGATGGGCATCTTGGTTGACGAGCCAATCGAAAAACAATCCATGACCGGAGGTTACACATGGCAGTTTCGACCCGTTTGATGACTCTTTCGCTTTTGGCAACATCGCTCGGCGCTCACGCATCCATTCTGCCACCCAACAACCTCCACCTCGAAGACAACCTGGAAATGGCTGCAAACATGACCGAGTCCGAATTCAAGGACATCATCCAGGGAGTCATTGGAAAAAATCGTGAACCAGCCGCCAAGCAGGGAGCAACCCTCAAGGTCAACGCTCTTTGGA
>JBMSQQ010000155.1:0-4646 GCA_049423385.1 Silvanigrellaceae bacterium
TTTGCAGTTATAGGTGCAGTGAGTCTTTTCATTTACTCCTGCAAGCCGACCGCAAATCAAGGTCAAGGTGAAAGTGATGTTGAAGCTCTTGCGAAGCGTAATCCCAAACCGCCGGTATCCGCAGAACTTGTTCCATTTGTCTCATGCCTCAAAGAGCAACGGAAAATGGACAATGAGAGTTACGACCTGCTTGTCGAAAAATATGAAAAATGTATCCAGTCCAATAGCAAAGTTCTGAGCTTCGAAAAATGTGCGTACGTCTCCGGTAATCAGTTCGATCGAATTTCCTCGACGTTCATCAATACAGCCTGCCTGAACGTTTTTAGCAAGCAAGTGAACTTCGACAAATGCTATTCCTTGACGAAGAACTCCAATGCAGGCTCAGCATCCCGGCAGGATGTGGCAATAAAATGCCTGAATCTTTTGTATGGTTCATTGGACCGCAAACAATGCGAGAGCATGATCCCATTTTTGTCAGGTCCTGTGCCAGAAAAAGAATGGTCTGCAAAATGCGCCAAGCTAAAATGATTGAATTTATTGCTCGAGATGTTTAAAGCCCCTGATATCGGATTCCGAGAAATGTGACGTCATCTGCCAGCTTTTGACCAGACCAAAGAGTCCGGACTGTGCTTTCCAAATCTGCCATGATCCCTTCCAGTGGTGCTGGCTTTGTCAGCAGCGATTTCATCTTTCTGAAATTCAGAACCACTCCTCCCGGTCCCTCGTTTTCGACAAGTCCGTCGGTGTAGAGAAGCAGTGTGTCTCCTTTGTCGAGCGAAAACTCATGAATTCCGAATTGACTTTTTCCGGAGCCCAACAATGAGCCACCACCGGGTATTTTTTCACAACGGATCTCGCCGTTGTTGTGTCGTGCGAGAATCGGCCAGGTGTGACCGGCATTCAATGCGCAGGCCTTACCGGTTGCAAGATCTATCGACAGGAAGCACATGGTCATCATTCTGCCCGAGCGACCGGCTGTGTTGAGCAGAATGGTGTCGAGTGATTCGGCTGCAAGTTTGAGTTGTTCTGCAGGGGGGGCCATGTGAGCCAATTGTGCAGAGCGTGCTTCTGCAGAATAGACAGCGCCACAAACCAATCCGGTGAGCACTGCAGAGGTGATTCCGTGACCGGTAATGTCGCCAATGTAGAACGTGATGCGTGAATGCTCTTTTTGAAGAACGTAGCCGTACCAGTCGCCACCGGCGACATCGGCAGGCTGAAAGAATGCGGCGAAATCGAGGCCCGGAACTTCCTGCTGCGGTGGAAGAAGTTGTTCCTGCACAACACGCGCAGCCTGCAGCTCACCTTCAAGTATGGCTTTTTCCATCAAGCTAGCCTGGGTGCGCTCCTTTTCCTCCTGCAGAACGACGATTCGGTAGCCAAGTGCCGTTGCCATGACAACAACTTCCCAAACAGAGGAAGCCGTGAGTGCATAGAGAATATTGTTTGAAACTGGATAGAAGCCTTGGGTTGCACCAACAAAAACAACCGCCACGACGATGGGAAAGCCCCACGCCGCAAGAAAGATGAAGGCCGGAGTGTACTTGCGCATGAAGGCGGCACGCCACGCGATGGTGAAAATGATGAATTGAAAGATGCCCGAAAGAATATTGAAGAACAACGCGATAAAATAATTGGGCCCAAATATGAAGGGAATGAGAGCCAGGGGAGCAGAAATCCACACGGCAGTGTTGAGTATCCTTTTCTCGATAAAACTGTCTGTTCCCTTGAGCAGGAAGCCCTTGGCGAACAGTGCTGTCAGGGATATCCAGCCAATGGCGGTTGCGTACCAAAGATCCTGCGAAAACTCAGGCCATGTTGGAAAGACATAGACGAGCAAGCCTGAACAGCCGGGTATCACGAAAATATTGATCGCGATGCTCGCAAGAACGTAATAAAGGTAAACCCTGTCTCGGGTCACAAAATAGATAAAAAGGTTATAAAGCAGAATAAAAACGATTCCGCCAAAACCGAGTATCTGCAATGCCCATTCCCGATTCTGGATATCCTGGGCAACTGCGGGGCGTGTCAGCGTGGGAATGAGTCCAAGCCACTGCCCGGATTCCGTCACGATATAATACGTGTGCCTTGTGTTGGGTTCCAGTTTGAGCGGAAGCCAAAAATCGCGGAACAGCACGGGTCGTGAAACAAACGGATCTTCAACTCCGGTGCGAAAACGTTCAATCAGCTGATCACCTGCCAATTCAAGCAGCCTGAGTTTCTTGAGATGTGGATTTCCCAGTCGCAAAATCCAGTCTCGCTCCGTGCCATGGTTTTCGATCTCGATTTTCGCAATCAACTGGCCGCGAGAATAGCCAAAATTGGGCAGATGAAGGGTGGCGGAAGTGAAGGGAAGTGCGCTGATCCTTTCCAATGTGGGTTCGTCGATTTTTTCGCCGTAAGGAAGAAATGCAAATGAAAATTCTCTTGCCTCGACGTTCGAATCGCCAGCCTGCAGGAACAACGCGTCGCCAGTTTTTGCAAAAGCGCTGGCGAAGAAAAAGACCGACAACAACCAGGTCATGAGTCGTGGCATTGCTTCCATTCGAACACCTTTTCCTGGAGTCGTCGTTCAAGTACACAAATTTGATTGCGTTTACAGACACACTCTTATCTTACATGTTGGGAATGTACGGCCAAACCGGAAGCGTTGAAATGCGAACACTGATGGACAATGTTTAATCCTTGGACACTCTTTGTTTTGTTTAAACTCAATTATTTCAGATAGATGCGATTGGCATGATGCCTGCTCACGGGCTGCCAAGTCCGCTTCAACTGCAGGAGGTTTTCATGATTCGCAAAACTGTTTCGACTTTCGCATTTTCTGCTGCCGTTCTCGCTGTTGTCTCTGCCTGTGGAACGTCGTCAAAAGACAGCTCCACCGCTTCGGTCCAACAGGATCTTGAAATGGCCAGGGCGCTGACCATCAGCTGCAAAGGAAAATCAACTCCCGAAAATCAGCTTGCACTTGAATTGTCCAAGCAATGCCGTGCCCAGAATGTTGAATTGAAGGCCAAAGGATTGCCTGCATGTTCGCAGGACGAGTGTTCGGATCTCGTCACTCTTGAACCTGCAAAGAAGGGGCTGACCGGCTCAAGCTACATCTACGACTCGCAGGGAAATCCTGTTGGATTCCAGGTCGTGGTCAGCAATGAAATTGCACTTTCGACCAAGGAAAAACTGGGTCTGATTTGCTATGCACCGTCGCTCAAGGCACAAGAGCTTTTGGGAACCTCGGCATTCCGCTGCAAGTAAACGATTTGTACCGAAACTCCTTTTCCCCCGGGTCTGCGGTTGTCAACTGCAGGCCTTTTTTATTTGGAAAGGGATTTTTTCGGTTGAGCAGTCAAACGTTTTCACAATGCCGTTGCCGAACTGACGTTTGATGCTGCAGGATCAGTTGCTGTTGTTGTCGCAGACGCTGTGTCAATTGGAATAAAAGTTCCACGGTCCGCGGGATACGAGCCTGCGGGATACGATTTTATTCCAACCTCATCGGTCGCAAATCCGTCATCCAAAGAGACTGAAACCGAACCTGTTCCCGTACAAGTCAGCATGAGTTTTCCGGATGAGTTCGTCGAATCCATAAAGAGATTGGTTGAACAAACAGGGGCTGCTCCTGTTGAAGAGTATGTGACGGGACGAATTTTACTCAGGTTGAAAACCGGATTCAGTGCATTCACGACAACGGGCCAGGTGATGACCACTTGAGATTTTTGGTCATCGACATTCGGAGTCTGGCCAAGCAGCTCCACAAGGGGTCGTTCGGTGATATCGTAGACTCCCCCAAGAACCTTCTCAAACGGAGGTGCCGGCAGCAGATATTCCGAACCCGTTTCCTTGATTGACGCGAAGGTGATTCCCAGATCCCATGCTGCTTTGAAATCGACCTCCTGATATTCGGGTCTGTCTGCCTCGGCAGGCAGAAATTTCAAGCCGAATGTGGGTGCATCGATTCCCAAAAGGTAACCCTGCAGTGGAGTCGAAAAAGTCATGGCTTTTATGAATCTAAATTCGGGTCGGTTGTCCGCCTTCAATGGAAGATCGAACACTGGAAAAAACTTCTTGTAGCCTCTCATTAGGGTTGATGTGTCGACGAGGAATTGTTGGGCTTCCGTGACCCTGAAGCTGTCCGCTTCCGCACTGTTTAAAGCAATCAGGCTGCGGTGGATTGTGGTTGCTTCCATTTGTTTCATGTTGATCGAAATTCCAACGTCGGAGGTCACTTTTTGCTCCGCAGAACCTTTCCAAGTCCGAACAAAACCAGGTGCGCCTGAACGGCAAAACGAATCCGAATCGTCGCCGTTCATAAAATCGACCTGCAGGAGTGAAACCGACGCACTCAAAAGATCACCTTCAGTGGCATCAATTTCTATTGGGGGAATCTCGAGGATCTTGGGATCATCCAATGGAATTGAGCCTGTTTTGATGAGGCGACCATTTTGGTTGATGTTGAACGTCAGCCAGCGGAATGCCCTTTTGTATGCGAAAAGGTCGACCCCTTGAGCAATGAGGTCACGAGGGTGCATGAGCAATCGTTTCATTTCGTCATATGGCCAACCCGTGGATGGCGTGATGGTTCCGATGGATCCCGTGCCATCGCTCGCGGTCGCTATTTGAATTGAACTTGTTGCAAGGGTCGCGTA
>JBMSQQ010000156.1:0-4582 GCA_049423385.1 Silvanigrellaceae bacterium
CATAATAGTATCCATACCAGTCGCCACCGGTTTTTCCGGCAGGTTCGTAATGTGAGGCGACCCTTGTGTTTTCCGGCAATGAGCTGAAGGGAAGAATCGAGCTTTGCACTGCCTTGGCCGTGGCGAGGTCGGATTCCATGCGCAGTTGCTCTTCCCGGCCCTGCATCAACCGGATGTTGTTGATTGCGATGGCTGCTTGATTGGCCATCGGCGCAAGGGTGGAAATCGTCTCTTCGGTGAAAAGATCGGGTAGCTGCTCATTTCCCAGAAAAACCAAACACAATGTGTTTCCTTGCTGTGACAGTGGAATGGCCAAAGACGAGCCAGAACTCACGTTCTGGGAAGATTTTCGAGATTGCTTTTCTCGAATGAGCGGCTGCTTGGTTGAGTTGTTTTTGGCCTTCTCGATAAAGTCGCTGTCAAACAACTTGTTGGCCAAAGACGACTCATTGCCGGCTTCGAAAGTAATGTTTCTGCAGCGCTGAACTTCCCACGAATCTTCTGTCTTCATCAAAACAAAACCGACATTGGCACCGGTACAAGTGCAGAAGGTATCGAGAATGATGTCCTGAAGACTTTCAATGTCCGAGAGGACGCTGAGTTTTGCGAGCATCTCCATGACCGCCGACTGGTCAAGCTTTTTGCGCAAGGTTGAACCGATGGCGTTGGCTTTCAAAATCGAATCGCCACCGATGTTTTCGGCCATTTTTGGAAACTTCGAATAAAAGTGGTTTTTTGCCTGGGAAAGGGCTTTTTTGCATCTCTCGTGCAAAAAAACATTGCCTGTGTTGACGAAATAGTCATTGGCCATGTTCAGCATTGTTATTGCTTGTTGAGGATCGTCCGACACAAGAAACTCGGCAGAAAAGAGTTGAAGCTCGGCAACAACATTTTTCCAACCATTTTTTTGCGCAGCAAAGATGGCCGCATGCATCCGCCCAATCGCTGCTTTTTTCAAACCAAAACTCGCGAGCAGTTCAGCGGTCACAAAAATCGTTTGAGGTATAAAGACAAGAATACCCGTGTACGCATTGAACCATGCAATTGCGAGAGGAAACATGGCTCGAAGTCGAAGGCCACAGCGTATGCGGGCTTGAGCCAAAAGCACCGGTGTCATCGAACAAAAGCTGGTTCGTTGAAGGTGACGGAGCGTCATTCCGAAACCAAGTTCAAGAACAGGCAGCGCTTCTTGCGGTTCATTGCGCAGAAGATGAAATTGTGCAGCCTCTGTGACGCAATGAATGGCGTCGATGGATTCGTAATTCAATCTTGAACTTTCGTATCCATAGGCCTTTGCACGTTCCACGATATCGAACGCTTCGGCAGTGCGTTCGTGAAAAAGAAGATATCTGATTGCGCTGATTGAAAAGGGAGCGCTCCAGTTTGTTTTTCTATGGAAATCCATCAGGTTTTGAACAATGGTCACCGTCTGCGCCGAGCCGGAACCGTAATCTGCAACGTGATTGAGTCCTTGCCATGAAGTCATTCGCCAAAATGAATCACCAATCAAGATTGCAGACCGGGTCGCCTGTTGAAGCTTCTCTCCGGCAATCTCAAGTTCACCCCGAGGGAAGTCGTGAAGATAGGCTGAAGTGAACATGATGAACAATTCCATCACCGGGCTGGGATGCCTGTCGAAATAAGCCTGGGCACGGCGGTGGCATGCCTGACTTGCCCGGGAAAATCCAAAGACAGCAATGATGGCTCCCCAGTATGCAAAAAGAGCCGCCGTGTTCGCGTTGGGCTTGTAGGCAAGTGCGCGCCGTGTGAGCGGTATCATGTGGGCAAGTGCAAAAGCGGGTCGAATAAAAAACACAGGAAGAACGATATTGACTCTGAGTCGCCAGCGGATCTCGTCATCCAACGAACTGACAACTTTGTCGGGAGTTGCAAAGAAGCGATACCAGGCCAGGGCCAGAAGCAGCATTGGTATAGAAAACAGGAGACTCAGCAGCGCGGCCGTTTGTGATTTGGGAAAACTCTCCCCAACATTTTTCAGTCCACTGATTCCGGCTTCCATTGCGGCAGAGTATTGGAAAAGTTGGAAGCAAGAGTGCGATAGCTTGCTTTGCAGAAGTGCACTTCTAAATTTGTCGGGGGTCCACTTTAGAATTTCACGGTAGCTCTCGACCGATTCCTGAATTTTCTCTGCCAATGCCTGAGCATCGGCATGCAGTTCACGAACATCGAGCCACTCAGCATATTCGGAGCTGTTTTGGCCAAATTTCTCTGGGGTTTTCTCCAACAATGTGCTTGCGACTCTCAGGAATTCTTCGGCATGGCCATATGAAAACACGTTCATTGCATGTTGGCCGGCCTTGTACAGAATCTGTCTTGACAATTCAGGGTTGAGTTCCGGGCGGCCACGAAGAATGTGGAAACCCGCTTCGAAAAATTCTTTCGACTTTGAATTGTCACGGATTTCAAGATTCTGTTTGCCGATGAATTCTCCAAAGTCTTGATGGAGAGCTCGTCTGTCTTCCTCCAAAATCAAAGGATATGCCGACTCGCGGATGCGGTCGTGAACGATTCCAATGGTGTCTGCTCGCAAGGCAATAAGATGTTCGCGGCAAAGCTCGTCGAGCAAAATTTCGAGTGCTTTTTCAAGAATCTCGATGCCCGGAGGAAACCATTGGGCGGCTTGGTCCTCCATGCGCAACAATTTTCTTTCCAGGAGGAGTGAGAGGGCAGACCTGGAAATCACAGAGCCCACGGCAGCAATCGTCGTAATCACGTCCAAAGCTTGCGGGCTGAGTGTCTTCAGACGTCTGTTCAGCAAATCATTGAAGTTGCCGTCGATGTCTGTGGCTGCAAGTTTGTTGTCGTCGATCTGCCAGCGTCCAGAAGCAGTATCTCGGTGGAAAGCGCCGTTTTTGAGCACTGCGCCGGTGAGTTCAAGAATGTGGAGCGGGTTTCCTTCTGTCAATTGAAAGGCAATTGTTTGAATTTTGCTGATATCCGTTTCTTCTTCATCGAGAAGATTTTTAATGAACTCGCTACATTCCTCACGGCTCAGCGGGCCAAGGGTTATACAATTTCGTTCCGGTATGGACTTGAGCACGGAGTGATAAAGAAAATCATCTTCCGCAACTTCCTCGGAACGATAGGTGGCCAACAGAAATGCGCCCTTTGAGTTGTGATTTTTTTCCATCAAAAGGGTCAGCTTGTGGAACACCCTGAGGCTCATCTCATCGGCCCACTGGATATCGTCGAAGTACAAAACGTAACTTTTTTCTTCGGGTTCAAGCGTCAAGACGAATTTTGCAAAAGTCTCGGTGAAGAATTCTTCCTCTTCATCCAAGCGCAGATTGGATGGCAACTCAGGAAAATCGGGGAGCAGATTATCGTAGAAAGGTATCCGCTTCAGAAGCAGTCTTCCCCATTGCCCCAACTCACCAACAACCTTTTCTTGCCAGCGTGCCAGTTGAACAGAGTCGAGCTTTTTCAGCCACGTTGAATGTGTTTCAAGAACGCGCAAAAAACCACTGAGCGGGACGTTGCGTTCAAACTTGGAATATTTGGTTGAAAAGACCGGCATGCCAAGTGACTCGGTGTGACGCAAGGTTTCGCTTGCAAGCCGACTCTTTCCAATTCCCGATCGTGCGCCGATGGTCACAAATTGGGCTGTGCTTGACGATGCAATTTCGATCGCTTTGAGAATCTTTTCCAGTTCGCTTCCGCGTCCAACAAATTCAACTCCTGTATTGAGCTCACGGAAGGAGTCGTGTCGTCCCAGCGCAAATGCAGGAATGTGTTGATTGATTGCAAGACAGTCGCGGCAACGCTCAAGATCGCCCGCCAAACCGTTTGCGGTTTGATATCGAACCTGTGGAGATTTTCGCAGCAATCGGGCTATGATCAGGCTCAGTGGTTGAGGAAATTCAGCGAATTCATCCGAGATGAGAGCAGGAACCTGGCTGCAAATGCCGCTCATGAGTTTTTTAACCGAATCGCCCTGAACGGGTGGTCGTCCGGTCGCAACCTGATAAAAAAGTGCCCCGATGGAATAGAGATCTGTTGAAAAAGGGTTGCTTGCATTTGCATAGCCGAAGCATTCGGGCGGCAAGAAGGGAAGACTCTTTTGCCAAGCTTCCATTGCAGAGCCGACTCCAACTCCAGGCGATATTGCCTGGGTGTCGCCAAACCAGGAAATGACGGGTTGCGACCAGTCGCCGTTTTGAAATCGAATGCGGCCAGGAGTCAATCCTCCACATCCGAAACCCAATTGGTGTATGCATTCCAAGCCGCGCGACAAGGCAATAGCAAATTCACTACATCTGAATGCTATTTCACTTGACGTTTTACCCAGCGATTCTCGGCGATGCAGTTGCTCTGTCAGTGTGACTGCGGAACAGAATTCTTCTGCAATGATGATACCATCTTCGTGATCTTCGATGGCCACGATACGTGCGACGTTGGGGTGAGCAATGTTGGCCAGAGATCTTCCTTGCTCGATGAGCTTTTGCCGGGCAGTACGGTTGGCCAAAGGCGTTCCGGCGGTTTTGAAAATCCGCAGCAGAAACTCTTTTTTTTCTTTGTTGATTGTTTGGACGGAATGAAATTCCGAAACCCACTGGTCGCG
>JBMSQQ010000157.1:0-4576 GCA_049423385.1 Silvanigrellaceae bacterium
CGCGACCAGTGGGTTTCGGAATTTCATTCCGTCCAAACAATCAACAAAGAAAAAAGAGAGTTTCTGCTGCGGATTTTCAAAACCGCCGGAACGCCTTTGGCCAACGGAACGGCTCGGCAAAAGCTCATCGAGCAAGGACGAGCTCTGGCCAACATTACTCACCCCAACGTCGCACGCATTGTGGCAATCGAAGATCACGAAGATGAAATGATCCTTGCAGAGGAGTTCTGTTCGCCCGTCACATTCATGGAACAATTGAATCGCAGGGATACGTTGGGCAACAGTCCCAACGAAATTGCGCTGACATCGACTAAAATGGCGGCCGCATTGACACGTGGTATCGAAGTCATCCACAAACAAGGGTTCGGATGTGGAGGATTGACTCCTGGACGAATTCGATTTCGTGACGGCGATTGGTCGCAGCCTGTCATTTCGTGGTTTGGTGATTCCCAGGCGCTTTCCCTTGGTGCGGGAGCGACGTCTGATGCGTGGCTCAGAAGTCTGCCATTTTTACCACCCGAATGCTTTGGATATGCAAAAGTAAATAGCCCATTTACCGCCGATCTCTATTCGATCGGTGCTCTTCTTTTCCATGTCGCAAGCGGCCGCCCCCCTGTTCAGGGCGACTCGGTCAAAACGATCATGAGTGGCATCTGCAGTCATGTTTCTTCACTGATCTCGGATGAACTTCCAGGTTTCCCTCACCAGTTGAGTCTCATTGTCGCAAGACTGCTTCGCAAGTCTCCTCAGGTACGCTACCAAACAGCGCAGGGTTTGTTGGGCGATCTCGATTCCTGTCTGGCTCATCTCGAAAGAAATGTCCCCGTTCCTAGATTCGCCTTGGGTCGACGCGACACACTTAGAGAACTCAACACCGGTGTTGAGTTTGTTGGCCGCATAGACGAACTGAACAAGATTCTGCAGGCCCTTGAATCGGCAACAACAAAAACGGGTCAATTGGTCACGATCGGGGCACTCTCTGGAGTTGGCAAAAGTCGACTTGCCAGCGAGACTCTCCGCCACACCGCCGAACTTGGAATGCCGCAATTTTCGACCAAATATTCCAAGTTTGAACGCAACGTCCCTCTCAGTGGTTTTTTGCGCGTTCTCAACTCGCATCAGACGTGGATAAAAAAACTCGGTTCTGATCAACTTGGTCGCTGGCGGGAGAAAATTCTCTCGGAGATGGGGCAATGGGGTGGGCTTCTTCGCAAGCGGATTGAATTTTATGACAATCTACTGCCCGATTTTCCTGCATTACCATCCAATCTTCGTTTGGACGAAGAGGAAGAGTTCTTCACCGAGACGTTTGCAAAGTTCATTCTGACACTCCATCCCGAACAAACCGCTTACGTCTTGTATTTTGACGACATCCAGTGGGCCGATGAGTTGAGCCTCAAGGTGTTCCACAAACTCACATCAATACTGAACAGCAATTATAATTCAAAGGGCGCATTCCTGCTGGGTACCTTTCGATCGGAAGAGGTTTCAGAAGAGGATTTTCTCTACCGCTCGGTTCTCAAAACTATCCCTGCCCAAAATTATATATCGCTTGGGCCATTGAATCGTTTGGAATCCAATGAATTCGTCAACAATCTCCTCAATGAAGATGAAGTTGACATCAGAAAAATTCAGTCCATCGCCTTTCAATTGACCGAAGGAAACCCACTCCACCTTCAGGAATATATTGGGGCGATTCTCAGGAACGGTGCCTTTTACCTTAATCCTGGTTCAGACCGCTGGCAGATCGACGAAGGCAAGCTTGCCGTGACTGAAATCGGCAGTGGAATTGATAATCTTTTGAACAGGCGACTGAAGAGTCTCAGCCCTCAAGCTCTGGATGTCATGACTACGATCGCCACAGTGAGTTCAATTGTGTCCAGAAGCTCACTGCAGTTGCTTTTGGAAAAAAAATTATCACGCCTTGGTGGTAACGCGAACCATTGGTTTCCACTCGGAATCGAAAAGCTTGAGAAGGCTCTTGATATTTTTATCGATGAGCTCGTCCGCGAGCATCTTGTCATCCTCCGATCAGATGCCGTGGGGATTGTACATGACCGCATTCGCGAATCGGCCTATCCAATGCTCAGCGCCGAGGAGAGACAAGTTCTCCATCAAGACTATGGAGAATTTATCGGCCTGACGAATCTTGGAAACAATGACCCATCAAAATCAAAAGAGTTTTTTGAAGCCGGATTTCACATTCTTCGGGGGCGTCCACAACAACATCCCGAGACTTCGCGGAGAATCCTTCACGCAGCCGGACGACATGCCATGAATGTTTTTTCGTATTCGCATGCGGAAGAATTCTTGAGCATGGCAAGCGCACTTCTGCCAAACACACCCCAGCACTATGCGGAGAACTCACACGAATATGCGGAGTGGATCGACATCCGAGAACTCCATGCGGATGCGCAGGCTTTGTCGGAAAAAATCCACGCTTCAATTGAAAACTACCGAGAGATACTCAAGTGGAGCAGGGAAAAATATCGCACTGCACTCCTTGAAAGCAAACTTTCGGACACTTGTCTTCAGTTGTTCCTTTATTCGGCATCCATGGAGGCAGGAATCAAAGGACTCAATGACCTTGGTGAGCGATTCCCCCGCTCGCAGACCCTCGCGCTTATGAGTCTCTTGGTTTCCATTCCGATGCTGCTGATGGCGATATTCTGGTATCGCTTTTTTGCGACGCCAAAAAAAGTGGTCAGTTCAAGAGAAGATGAGATCCGTTGGCGGCTCAGGGTCTATATCGTTCTGCCAACCTTTTTCATTCGACCTGCATTTGCGCTTGCCCACATAGTTCCGCTGACCCGACGAGCCTTGGCATACAAACCGAACTCGAATACTGCAACACTCTTTGCTTTTTGGGGCGTGATCTTTGCCGTCTTCGGATTTTCGCGTGCAAGCCTTGCTTGCCATCGCCGAGCCCAAAATTTTTTCGATCGGCATCCTAGTCCTGTTCGTGAAATGTTCATCACTTTTACCTCAGGCTATCTCTTGGATTTTCCGCGAGGAGATCTTGAACTTGCTCGCGAAAAGCTGCAACAGGCACTGCGAGCAGCGATTTCGATTGGTGACTCCTTCTGGCGAATGCTCTGTTGGCAAGGGTTGAATCATGTGTCCGATTACGGGCTCGGTTCCAAGGAAACTCCTTCCGTTGTCCACAATTTAATGGCTTTTCGCAAAAAAATTGATTGGAATACCCCTATTTCCATCAGTGCGATTCGCTACCTGTTGTTTCACGATCGAATTGCAGAATCACGCGAAATTGTCGAACAAGCCAAGGAGTATGGATTTGAAAGCTCACGGCTGAACTATGAATCCATCGAAGCCATACACTGTGTCACCGAAGCAGGACAATTTCACTTGCTTCGAGATGAACCCCAAGAGGCTTTGCCGATTCTTGAACTTGGCTTTGGAATGGTGATTCGCCACCTTCAGCGGACTGGATTTTGTTCAATGAATCCAGTTCAGCTTGTCCTTGCCCGGGTGCGTTGTGGAATGCGCTTTCGTTCTTTCTTTCCCCTGGCTGTTGCTTGGTTCAACGTGTTCACGGGAGTGCGCGTTTTTCTGCCTCAAACACTTTTTGCCACGGCAGAGTTACTGGCAAGCTTTGGGTTCCGGCGCGCAGCAATTCGAGGGATGTATACCGCCACTACCCTTGCGCAAAAAAACGGTTGGAAAAACGTTGCTGCAGAGCTCAACCTTTCGACGGCTGAATTTCTTGCAGCAAAGGATCCCACTCAAGCCATTTCATTGCTGAACCTGGCAAATGAATACTTTATGAATTCAGGAAACGTTTTTCTGCACGAGAAGTGCAACAAAATGCTTGCCATTGCAAGAAACTACTTCTACCAAAAATATCCAAAAATGGCAGACGATTTGGGCTCGGATGCACTTCTGAAATCCAACACCATGGGTTCCACGGTCCGCAAAAAAATCGATCAGTCTGCGATGATGGAAATGCTCGCAAAACTCAGCGTGCTGTCGGACATGGACAGTCTGCAGGATATCATTTTGGATACATTCTGCACTTGCACCGGTGCAAATGTGGGTTTTGTTATGATGAAGACCAAGGACACGTGGGAAGTTCAACGCTGCCGAAACATCAGTCTCGAAAAAAGTTCCGAACGGTCTTCAGCCAGCAAGCTGTTTGACAACGACTTCATCGAGAAGGCCCAAAACATCTCAATCAATCAGCCGTTGGTTCGCATTCAGCAGACACAGAGAAATTCACAATCCACAACATTGGGCTCTTCACTGGCCATTCCCTTGACCCAGCAAGGAATCACATTCTGTCTTGTCTTTCTGGGTAACGAACAACTACCCGATCTTTTTACCGATGAGACGATTTCCACCCTTGCGCCGATGGCCAATCAGGCCGCCATCGCAATCAACAACATCCGTTTGATGCAGGGCCGTGAAGAACAACTGCGCATGGAATCCGACCTCGCCACAGCCAAGGCTGTGCAAAGTTCGATTCTTCCCTTCAGCTCATTGCCGGAAAACACAAGGGTCGCTTCACATTACGAACCTGCCGGAAAAACCGGTGGCGACTGGTATGGATACTATTATG
>JBMSQQ010000158.1:0-4568 GCA_049423385.1 Silvanigrellaceae bacterium
TGTTCAACACGGACGGCGACTACTGTTTGGTCGCCGAAAATGACGACTGGGTGCCAGGCTCAAAAGAGCAACGCATCGTTGGTTTCGTTTTGGGCACGGTGATCTCCAAACCCGGCTCGGCCTGGAGCTACGGATACGTGCTGTGGCTCTGTTCACACGACCTCTGGGCGCGCGAAGGCGTGGCCGGAAAACTGGTCGACAAACTCGTGGAAATCATGGTCGAGGAAGATGGTATTCGTATTATCATGGCCGACACCGACCCCGACAACCACCGTGCCGTTCGCTTCTTCGCCAAGAAGGGATTCACCGACACCAAGCCCCATCTGTATCTCAGCAGCAATCTTGAACATAATCCACACTATGCTCCACTTTTGAAGAAATCCCGTGCGGCCGCCCAAACTGCCGAGCGGATGAAGAAGAAAAAGCGCAAAGACTGGAGCTCACGCTGGACGACCGGGCCAAATGATGAAAAGAAAAGGTTGTCCAAAAGTAAAAAAAAGCTCAAAAAGAGAAAAAAGAAAAAGAAAAAAGCAGGAAAAGATTGAACCATGAACCAGACCCACGCCACCCTGACCGCCTCGCTGAACCCAGCACAACAACAGGCGGTCGAGACCCTCAACGGTCCTTTGGTGGTTTATGCGGGAGCGGGAAGTGGCAAAACAAGGGTCATTTGCCACCGTATCGCAGCGCTCATCGAAACCGGTGTTCCTCCAAGCTCAATCATCGCTGTCACTTTCACGAACAAAGCCGCGAAGGAAATGCGAGAGCGCGTCGAACAACTTGTGGGTGGTCGCGCGCGCAGCATGATTGTTTCCACATTCCACTCTGCTTGTGCGCGCTTCCTGCGCATCTTTGCGCGTGAGGCGGGCTACAACGAATCCTTCTCAATCCTCGACGACGACGACCAAAAGACCCTGCTCAAGGATGTCACCCAGTCCCTGAACGTTCCTGACAAACTCCTGAGCGTTGCAACCATCAAAAACAAAATCGATCGCCTCAAAAACGCTGGACTGACACCGGAAGATTACGCGCGACAAATCCGCGAGAGCAGTTACGACACCGAAGTTTCTGCCAGGGAAAAATTCCGACGGTTCGGCGAAGACGACCACGCCGACCTTATTCAAAAGTGTTATGGGCTCTATCAATACCGGCTCAAATCGCAGAACGCCATGGACTTCAACGACCTTCTGATGGTTATGGTCAACCTTCTGCAAACCAATCCATCCGTTCTTCAACAGCTGCAGAACAGGTTTCGCTATTTTCTGGTCGATGAATTCCAGGACACAAATCCAATTCAATTCAAACTGATTCAAAAGCTTTCGTCACACACCAACAACCTTTGCATTGTGGGTGATGATGATCAGTCGATTTATTCATGGCGTGGTGCAGAGCCTTCGTTCATTCTCGACTTCCAAAAATACTACCCCGAAGCTGTCGTCATCAAACTCGAACAAAACTACCGAAGCTCCGGCAACATTGTGAATGCAGCCACCCATCTCATCGCCCACAACCTCAAGCGTGCACCCAAAACGCTGTGGACGGACGCGCATTCAGGTGACGAAGTGACGTGCCGCGCGGCAGTTGACCCTTTCGATGAAGCCCACTACGTCGTCGGCGAACTGCTCAGAAAATATGACCAGAGAAAACGCTTTGCCGACTTTGCAATTCTTTACCGAACCAACGCACAAAGCCGTGTGCTGGAAGATGAACTGCGTCGGCGGATGCTGCCTTACATCATTTACGGTTCGGTTCGGTTTTACGAACGCGCAGAGATTAAAACCCTGCTGGCTTATCTGAGACTTGTGGTCAACCCGGACGACAATCATGCCTTCACCCGGGCCATCGCCACACCGCGCCGAGGTTTCGGTGACAAGGCGCTTGAAAAACTCAAGGAAATCGCAACAGCAAAGAATCAAACATTGCTCAAGGTTGCATGCGCACTCGCGCGCAACGAATACACAGCCGATGTGGGGCGCGGACTGCCCGCGCTCAAAAGTTTCGAAAGACTGTTCAACAAGGCCCGCAGTTCCCTCGACATGAGCGGTAAACCATCGCTCGTTCTGCGCGACATTCTCGCCGACATTCAATTTGAAGAATTTTTGCGCAGTGCATATCCGGAGGATTTCGACGAACGCTGGTTGAACGTCATCGAGTTGCAAAACGCCCTCGTTGAACTCGAGAACAAACCGGCGGCGCTGGATCCAGACGAGCTTGAGAGAGCATTCGCAAAACCCGAAGACATCTTTCTCCAGTCTTCGGACGCCAGTCCGGGAGCAAAACTTTTGAACAACTTCCTTGAGCAGGCCTTGCTCACGGTTGAACCCACGGTCAAGGGCGTGCAAAGCGGCGAATCCGATGCCATCACCCTGATGACCATTCACTCCTCAAAGGGGCTCGAATTTCCGGTCGTGTTTATCTGTGGGCTTGAGGAAGGTGTGCTTCCGCACAACAACAGTCTCGAAAGTGAACCTGCCATCGAAGAAGAACGCAGGCTCCTTTATGTCGCGATGACGCGTGCCCGTGAATCATTGACCTTGACCAACATCAGGCGCAACCGATTCAGGCCCGATATTCCCGCCGAAGCTAGCCGATTCCTTGTCGAGTTACCGTCCAGCGGCGTCAACATGGAACGCAGGCAGTCGAGAAGTGCATTCGAAACAAGCTTCGACGCCAACGAACATGAATCGACCCAAACAAGCCGCTTTTTCAACAAACGCCTGAATGAATCCGATTCCTCCATCCGAGATATCAGAAAAGATGTTTTTTCATTTCTGAAATCTGCTGATGCACTCGACCCCGACAAAGCGCAGGATTCTGGCCAGCAGGAGTGGTTTGAAGGTCAACGGGTCAAACACAAACTTTTTGGAACTGGCATTGTCCAACGTATTGAAAAAAGTCTCGATGGATTTCGCATCGAAGTGCGATTCCCGGTGGTTGGAGTGAAAAAACTCATGCACACCTACCTGCAGCCCGAGTGACCCAAGTCACCCTTCACAGGATCCAAGGAGAGATTATTCCATGACAACAAAACCCATTAAAATTGCTCCATCGATTGCTGCTGCCCGTTTGCTTCACCTGGGTGAAGAGATCAAAAGGCTCGAAGAGGCGGGAGTTGACGCGATTCACTTTGACGTCATGGATGGCCACTTTGTTCCTTTGCTCACCATTGGTGTTCCTATCCTCGAGCAAGTGCGCGCCGCCACAAACCTGCACCTCGACGTCCACATCATGGTTACAAATCCAGACGATGTGCTCGACGACTACCTTCAGGCTGGCGCCGACACTTTGAGTTTCCATATCGAAGCGGCCCGGCACGCCCACCGACTTTGCACACGAATCAAGCAGGCCGGAAAGCGCGCCGGCATTGCCCTTAATCCTTCAACTCATTGGCAAAACATAGAATTTCTTCTTCCGGAGCTCGATCAGGTGACCATCATGACCGTCAACCCGGGCTATTCCCGCCAGCAACACCTGACGACCATGCACCCGAAAATTCGCGACTTTGCCAACTTTTGCCGCGCACAGAACTATGCGATAGACATTGTCGTTGATGGTGGAGTGAGTCTGGGCAACGCGGGCACCTTGGCAAATCTTGGTGCCACGATGCTGGTTGCCGGAGGAGCCGTGTTCAACGGTGGCAGCACCGTGGACGCTGTTGCAGAACTTCGAAAGGCGGCAAGTTCCCGCTGACCGAATTCATTTGACGAGAACTTTTTGAAAAAACAAGGCGGCGCCGCCATGCAAAAATTTTTTGAAGAAACCGGGACAGAGCTCAAGCAGCTCGAACCGCTTCTTGTTGAATATCTCCTGACTCCCAACGAGCCCACAAACGATGTTCTGCGCCACATTTTCGCTGCGGGCGGTAAACGCGTCAGACCAGGCCTGTTCCTGCTGATGAGCCGACTCATCCATTATTCCGGACCACACCGCATGCCGATCGCGGCAGTCTGCGAATACATACACACTGCGAGTTTGTTGCACGACGACGTCATCGACAACTCAACCCTCAGGCGTGGAAAGCCAACGACAAACTCAATCTGGGGCGATGAAACAGCTGTGCTTGCCGGCGATCTCATTTATTCTGCCGCATGCCGATTGATGGTAAAAACCAGGAGTCTCGAACTCATCGACACGTTTGCCGAATGCATTCGTTTCATGAGCGAAAGCGAACTGTTCCAATTGGAGCTGCTCTGGAAAGCAGACGTCACACGCGAACAATACGAACGCGTGGTGCGTGGAAAAACCGCTATACTCTTTGAAGCCAGCTGCAAGACACCCGGCTTCCTCGCCGAACTCACTCCCGAAGTCTGCGATCAACTCGGAGATTATGGTCGCCATCTTGGCTTCGTCTTTCAAATTGCCGACGACATTCTCGATTACACCGGCAACGAATCCGAAGTCGGCAAAAAACTCGGCGCAGATTTGTTGGCCGGGAAAGCGACTCTACCGGTGTTGTGCGCGATCGAAAACGAACAAAAGCAAAATGCAAACCATGGTCGCCTTTCAACACTCGTCAATGAAACACTGCAACAGGGTACCTGCAGCGATTCGTCGCTCCAGGAAATTGC
>JBMSQQ010000159.1:0-4550 GCA_049423385.1 Silvanigrellaceae bacterium
AAGATGTTCATTCCCAAAGTTGTGAGATCAAGTTTTTTCCCATGTCGGTAAAACAGTGGTGCTTGAATACTTTTCTCAAAGTCTTTGAGTTGTGTGCTGAGAGCTGGTTGAGACACGTTCAAAAACTTTGATGCGGCAGTGATACTCCCATGTTTTGCGATGCAGTGAAAATAGTACAAATGATTGAAGTTCAAACCAATGCCTCACACAATCCTACAAAACCTCAGACCAGTTGGGGCTGACAGCAAATGCGGCATTGATCATCCCGACATGGGAATATGCCTGTGGAAAGTTTCCAAGCTGAATTTTGTCTATTGCCGAGTAGTGTTCGGAAAAAAGCCCCAAGTGATTTGCAACTGCTCCCATCTTGGTGAGGATGCGTCGTCCTTCATCATGATTTCCCTCTCTCGCGTATGCTTGAGCAAGCCAAAACGAACAAATGACGAACGGATCCCCGGGTACGCCAAAATCGTCGTCTCTCAAATAGCGATACAGCAGGTGGTTATTCTCACTCTTTCGGTCGAACGAGAGGAGAGATGCAACTTCGCGAACTGTCTTTCGACAAAGCGAATCATCCGGAAACCGCAGAATTGGCAGGAGCAAAGTCGATGCATCAAAACTCGGATCAAGGGGGCCATTTCGGAGTGAACCATCTGTAACGGCCATTCTTATCCGAAGTTCAGCCTTGATTCGGCTTTCCTGCAGAGCAGTCTCTGCTTCTTGCCCCGGATGCCTCATTGTTCCATGCGCGATTATTCGCAACAGCCGATCAAGTCCAGCCCAACAGATCAAATTGGTAAATGAATGCTCTTGTTGAACCTTTCGAACCTCCCAAATTCCGGCGTCAGGTCTACCAATCACGTCCGCACATTGCTGACCCAACCACAGCAGTGCACGGGTCAACTGATCTGAACGCAGGTGATGGAACCTCTCGTCAAAATAGATTGGCGCTAGCGCCAGGATAAGTTCACCGTAAACGTCATTTTGCACCTGCACAGCGGCTGCATTGTCGTATCTCACAGGCGAAGAATTCTGGTACCCTTTCCAGCCTTCAGCGACCCGCTCATCACAAGGGACTTTGTGATCAAGCGCATAGACCGGCGCCAAGGGGCCTTGATAATTTACTATTTCAAGCAAAAAGCGAAGAAAGCCTTCCATCTCTTCAAAATGCCCAAGGCTGTGAAATGCTCCGAGTGTGAAAAAAGCATCCCTGAGCCAGCAGAAGCGATAATCCCAATTTCTCTCGCCACCGCGCTTTTCCGGCAAACTCGTCGTCACGGCAGCCAGAATCGCGCCTGTGTCTTCAAAGCAATGAAGCTTCAGTGCAAGCGCTGAGCGAATCACCTGTTCCTGAAAAAGACTTGGAATCGAACAATGCTTGACCCAGGTTCTCCAGTAATTCTCCGTAGCATTCAGGTACTCTCTGGAAACCATCGAGATTTCGACGCTCAACGGGATGTCCCACATCAAAGCGAAATAGGCTGTGTCTCTGAGTGTGATGGGAGTACCTTCAACCAGATTGGTGAGTGGAATGTTTGTGAAGAGATACAATGTTCCATTTGGAAACACATACCTGAGATGATCTCCGGCAACCGTTGGTGCAACTGGTGTCTTTGTCCATCCCTGAACAGGATTGCATTTCACAACAATCTGCGGTTCCAGTCCCTGAAATGGAGCAACAATTCTGAACATGGCGGGAGGTCGAAAGGATTTTCCATTCGACTCAAAACGCGGGCAAAAATCGGTCACCCTGACAACTTCGCTTTCGTCGGACAAAAACTCCGTGACGAGTATATTCGTATTTTTTCGATACCTCTGTTGCGAAGATGTGTACGCGGTTGGCGAGATCTGGAAGCAGCCACCATCCGGATCCAGAATTGATCCAAAAACCGGTGGACTGTCTGGTCGCGGAAAACACAACCATCTGACAGCTCCCGACACGTCCACGAGCGCAGAAATATGGCAATTCCCTATGAGCCCCAAATCATACACGGCATTGCCTCCTCGTTATTACTTTGATATCAAAATAAACAGAGGTCAAGTATGAAGCTGTTTGTTCGATTTCTGTTACCTTTGATAACTTTGCTCGGAATCATGGCTTATCTCATGGTGCCCCTGGCCACCCACTTCACACAGCAATGGTTTACGCGTGACCTGGATTTGCGCAGTCGTTTGCTGCTTACAACCCTACAGGAAAATGTTGCCCCGCTTCTGGCCTCAACCAAGAAGCTGGATCAGAAAAAAGGATTGGAGATCCTGAAGAAGGCGACCCAAGACGAAAGACTTATGGCGGTTGGCTTCTGTGACACGGACGAACGCCTCCTTCTGAAGACCGAGCTTTTCCCTGATTCGATCAACTGTTCTGCACTTCGCGAGCTGCCTGCGCACATTGGATTGATTGTCAGTGATCCAAACGGAGACATTCATCTTGCATACGGATTTCTGGAAGCACCAACTTCAGCACCGGAGTCTCATCAGCAATTGGAACCCGCACGGGAAACTTTGCCCACAACAACTGGAACCCAGGCAAAGACCAGCTCTCCGGTTTTGGGAAAGCTCGTTTTTCTTCACGACATGGGTTTTGCCACACGACGCAGCGAAAAAAGCAGGAATTATATTTTTGCGATTTTCATGACCATTGCATCAATAACAGCCCTGACTACGATGCTCTTCGCGCGATGGAGTCAGTTGAGCTGGTTGAAGACTGTCAGAGGCATTGTTGGAGGTGTTCGCGCCTCTGGACTCAATTTCCGCACCGAGCAACGCGAGTTTTTGCCAATATTGAAGGACCTTCGGACCCTCGTTCGACAACTTGAGTCGTCTGAGCGTATGGAGGAACCCCTTAATCACTCTTGGAGCGCAAAATCAATCAAGGAGATTTTGAAGCACCACTTGTCGGGTGAAGAAGTCATCGTGGTGTCCAACCGGCAGCCCTACATTCACAACAACTTTCAAGGGACAGTCGAAGTTCAAAGTCCGGCCAGCGGACTTGTCACAGCCGTTGAACCAATTCTCAGAGCGTGCTCTGGGGTCTGGATTGCTCACGGAAATGGAACTGCGGACAAGGATGTCGTTGACTCCAAAGACAGGATCAAGGTGCCACCTAGAAGGCCTGAATATGACATACACAGGATCTGGCTGACGAAAGAGGAAGAACAAGGATACTATTACGGTTTTTCAAATGAAGGACTTTGGCCTTTGTGTCACAACGCACACATCAGGCCGACTTTCAGAAAGGAAGACTGGGACCACTACGTCTCGGTCAACGAAAAATTCTGCGATGCCGTTGTTCAGGATGCAAAAACGGACGAGCCGGTTGTGCTTGTTCAAGACTATCATTTCGCACTTCTGCCACGCATGATCAGAAAGCGGTTACCCAAGGCAACGATCATCACTTTCTGGCACATTCCCTGGCCCAATGCAGAAGCATTTGGGATTTGCCCCTGGCGAAAAGAACTTCTTCACGGATTGCTCGGCAGTTCCATTATCGGATTCCACACGCAATTCCATTGCAACAACTTCTTTGATTGTGTTGACAGATACCTGGAAGCAAGAATCGACAAGGAAACAAATTCGATTTCTTACCGCGGAAAAATCAGCGAAGTTCGCTCTTATCCAATTTCGGTGGAGTGGCCGCCACACAAGCTGGCTGCCATTCCAACAGTTCAACAATGCAGAGCAGAGGTTTGTGCAATAAACAATCTCGATCCTGAAGCAAAGATTGCGGTAGGAATAGACAGACTCGATTATACCAAAGGCATTATTGAGAGATTCCGCGCTGTAGAGAAGCTTCTCGAGAGCACACCGCATATGTTGGGCCAATTTACACTCATTCAGATTGCAGCTCCAACACGCTCCACCATTCCGGCCTATCAAAACTTCGAGAGTGAAGTCCGAAGAACCGCAGCCGAAATCAACAGCAGGTTTGGAACGGAAACCTACGCTCCCATCATTTTGAAGGTAAAACATCACGAGCCGGAAGATGTTTTCAGGTACTTCCGCGCCGCAGATGTCTGCCTTGTGACAAGCATTGCCGACGGAATGAATCTGGTCGCCAAGGAATTTATCGCAACCCGCGATGATGAGTCTGGAGTGTTGATTTTAAGCATGTTTGCGGGAGCCTCAAAGGAAATGCTCGAAGCCCTCATCATCAATCCCTATGATATTGAGCAAGCGGCTGAAGCTCTTAAAAAGGCGATTACAATGCCTTCGAGCGAACAACAAATCCGCATGCGGGCGATGAGGGCTATTGTAAAGGAATGCAATGTTTTTCGTTGGGCAGGCCGCATGTTGATTGATGCGTCGAAAATTCGCCGTCGAAATCAGTTCTATCAGACACTTTCTGAAGAAAACTTTATGGCCGACCGGTTATTTTGAAAAATTGAGTCTATTTCTCAAAAGGAAAGTCTGACATGAAGCGCCTGATGACCGACGAAGGTCTTAAAGTTTTGGAGGCATTTTGCCTCACCCACACCCTCTTCGCATTCGATTACGATGGCACTCTGGCACCCATTTGCGAGCATCCAGACAACGCAAAAATGCGCGAAAAG
>JBMSQQ010000160.1:0-4500 GCA_049423385.1 Silvanigrellaceae bacterium
GTGCGTGAAAGACCACCCCAGACCAACACCTCGGTGTCGGATATGAAATGCACCGACGGCTTGATGCGCGGCGACGGTGCACCGTCTCCCTGCATGGAGATCCAGGCGTTGGTTGAAATGTCGTAGATGCCGCCATCGGCTATCGCAGCTCCCGCATTTTCTCCGCCAAAGACTGCCACCAGGTTGCGTGTTCCAGCAAAGGTTTGAATTTTTCGTCCGGCAAGGCCTGCATTTGCGCGAGGCGTTGGAGCAAAATCGGTGATGATGAATTCCATGTTGCGTGTGGCAGGGTTGTAGACGTATCCGCCATCGAGATAGTTGTAGTCTTGAATCTGACTGAGCAGATCGATCGTGTCCGGTGTGTAGCTGCCACGAGCGCCGATACCGGCAGTTTTGGCCAGTTTTCCAGACCAGACAAATGCGTACTCACCTGTCCAGATCGCAGCATTTTGAATTCCAACCAGCCTTTCAAGCAGTGCGCGTTGAGGAATTCTCTGCCAACAACTCAGGGTGACGGGAATCAAGAACTCGCTGCTCTCAAGTGCATCGGCTGTTCTGTATTGCACGCTGATATCCTGCCGGCCACAGTTCGAATTGCTTTTCGCAAGAGTCAGTGAATAATTCGGCTGTATTGGCATCCAGGAGTTTGACGCAGCTGTTGATCGGAAACCGATTTTCATCTCGATTGCCTTTGCCGGAGGATTGTTCAAGCTGACATTGAATGTCCTGTTGGGTGATACAATCGAGCGTTGTTCAACACTGACGCTGGGAATGTAGGGCCTGATGCCGTCCGAGAACGGATCATACAATACTGAAAAGGCAAATTCTCCAATCAGTTTTTGTGCAGCGTCGTATGCGAGCAGGCGCAGGTCGTTGATGCCTGCGTTCATCAACGGAATTTCAAAATTCTTTTTGACAGTGCGTCGTGCAATCAGCTCGCCGCCAAGGGTGTCAACCACCTTGAACCAGCGCGCTTCGGCCGGAAACCTCGATTCCATCTTGAGAATATTTTCAGTGACTATCCCATTGGCCGCATTGAGCAGGGTGGGTGCATTGTAATCGAGATCCCACTCACCCACCCAGACATCACCCAAATCGAGGAGTTTTCCCGAGTTGGTTGCGCATGGGATATCGTCAGCCAAACCTTGCGTGGAACTGCGTATGCGAAGTTTCCAGTTTCCAGCAGGTACAGAGTCGAACAAGAATTCTCCGTCGCCGTCTGCGGTGGCTGTGAGTCCGAGCAATGGGATTTTGAGTGATGCACCGGCGACCACTGCACTGTCGCGCAGCGAAACAATTCTTCCCTTGATCTGTGCCGGCTTCTGCAGCGCGATGTTGCCAACATCAAAAACGCTCCCGGCTTCCACGACAATGTCTGCCAGGGCAGCGACGGCCTTGCCCTGGCTGGACTCCGCTTCGACAACCAGCGTGTGCCGACCCGGCAGGAGATTCTTGAGGATGAATTTTCCATCCGACTCTTTTTCAATTTTGATCTCAGGTTGTTCAACACTTCGGGCAGCGAACGAAGGCCACGCGGCTATGTCGATGTTGAAGCGGATTTGCCCTTGCCGACTGGACGTGGTCGGGGATGTGGTCTGCACCGCAAATCCTTGTCCAGCGTAAGTTGATGCGTTTTTTTCGGGTGCATTCTTCGAGCAGGAAACGATACCGACAACACTCAAGGCCCACACCAGCAATAGTGTGTACAGTGCTCCCGGATTCGACTTCAAACCATCAAGGCAATGCATAAAACACCCCTTGGGCTGAAGCTCCGGCAGCTGTTCTGCCGCCAAAAATAAACACCCGATCGGAATCCGGCAGCGCTGTTGCTGTGTGCTTTTGACGCGGCGCCGGCGCTTCAAATGTCGTCACGGGTGTCCAGCGGTTCGACAGCAGTTCATAGATCGCACCATCGGACAGGTACTCTCCACCCAACGCAGAGACTCCCGACCAGATGAAGAGTCGTGGCACGATTCCTGGAAAACTGGCGCCCGAATTTGGCAGGAGCCTGCGTTCCGCGGGCGCACCTTGCATCGGCAGAAAGAAGTTTTTCATGTACTTTGTGACATCAATTTCATCGTTGGCGTCGGTGGATTCAAAACTGCTGGGGTGAAAACACACGCCCCGCTTGCCAACGGGTGCAAAGTTGTACGAGTCGTACATGCGTCTGCAGAAATCACCATAGGCTTTTGGCTGGCCGGATACGACTTCGATCACCTTGCATACATCCGGTAAAACATCAGTGTATTTTTGACCACCAAACACACATGGATTGGTGGTTTCCAGATAATCGATTGCAGATTCGAAATCAGTCACCTTTGTGAAACGTTGATTCACGAGGATGTGTCCGTTGAGTGAACCCACGCGGGAATTGGCGGATGTGTACAGGAATGTGTAGAGATCGAGGACCGCAGTTGCCGGATCGGCTGGATCCGTTCGTTCTGAGGCGCTCATGAATGCGATGATTTCTGAGGTTACTTCGGGATCGGTGCCCGAAGCCGGGCTCGCTCCGGTGAGTCCCGAGACGAGCCACAGTGCTTTTCCTGAAGCATCAACGCCAAAACCTGACCTCGAAAACGCGTGAGTTCCCATGTTTCCTGTCTGCCAATTGGCCTGCAACAATCCGCTTTTACCTTCATAAAGATATGCGAGGTTGCTCGAAGGCTCGGGCAGGTTCGTCGTTGCATTTTTTGTTTCACCGCCAATGACGAGGAACGCTCCCGCGAGGTTGAATTGGTCGTCGGGTGTCGCATGCCGAATGTAGGCGGCCGTTGAATGCAACAGTGGGGTCGGAGCGTTTGTTGGAAGAGTGTTGAGCCATGCTGAGGTGGACAAGCGGAAAATGCCCGCACCCGTGGCTGCCTGACCATCTGCGCTTTCGCCATTGATCACCATGATATTGTTCAAGCCTGCGATGATCTTTGGGTTTGTGCGGGCCGAAAGCGCAGGATTTGCTGGCAGCAGATCCCAACGCCATCCGTTGTTGAACTTGCGCAGCATGGCACCGTCGGCAAAAATCTGGGTTTCGTTTCTTCCACCCCAGATAAAAATTCCATCGCTTTCGACCGCAGCTGCGTCACTGCAATTCACGGCCGTGTCGGTGACCGGGTTCAAACAGAATTTGAACGAAGCTGCGCCGTGATCCCAACGGGCAGCCAATGGCGGAGCTGGAATGTTTTTGTCCCAACAACGGATATTCCACTCTCTGCGTAGACTTTGGGTTTCTCGTCCCACGCCATCCCTGAAGCGAACAAAAAGACTGTGTCGACCGCACGACTGCGCCGTCAGCGGCAGAGATGCCGTGAGAGTTGAATCGACGTTGAACCACTGCCTGGGCAATTCATCGACATCAACAGTGACGCTGTGTTGAATCGCACCGGCAGGAGGGATGGTTCTCACTCCTGTTTCGAGAACCTTTTTCTTCAGGCTTGAACCATCCGGCAATTTGAGATTTGCGTCTATCACATCAATTTGCGAGACCAGAGGGTCCATCACAATGGCATCTGCCGTTTCGAGAACATTGGCAAGCTCGACCCTGAACTGTTGAACAAGAACTTCGCTCAACAAATTTTCGGCACTGCGCATCTGGATGAAAACCGTCTGCAGACCGTTGGTTGAAACCGGCCAGGAAAAAACTGAGCGCAATGGCATCCAGAATGAATTGATGAAGGATGCGTTGTCGGAAATCCGCACTTCCACAAACCTTTCTTCCGCAGAAAGCAGGAAAGGGGCATGTGGTTTCGTCAACACTCCAGACCACAACGGCATGAGGAAATTTTGCTGGCTGGTGAATTGCCCCTTGCCCGTATCAACAGTTTCATTTTGGACTTGAACTTTTCGCCATCCCAATGTTTGCCCTGCGGTGTTTCCGAGCAGGACACTCCAGCGTCCCGCTGGCAACGGGCCAGTGCTCCAGCTCCCATCGACCTGGACAGGAAATGTCTTGTTGAGCTCGACGACTTTTCCAAATGCGCCTGAGCCCGGGTTGCCTTCCAAAAGTCCTGTGATGGCAAATCCATCTTGCGAAAGCACACGACCAAGATTCAGACTCTCGCCCGGTCGCAAGACAAGGTCATCTGCCCGCAGGGTCTTGTTCAGCACCGGGTCGCTGACGACAAGATGGCCGCGGAGAATTTCATTGGTTGCTGCGTTGAAAAGGGCGCTGTTTGCCGTTGAACTGCAAAGTTGAGTACCGACGACGGGTGTTTCGTCTTCGGAAAGAAGCCAGAGTTCCGGATTTGCGGAAAACGTGCCTGCTTCCCAGGCGATAGACACTTCTGCACCGTTTCTCCCGGTGGCAGTGACTCCCGAAGTGTCGTCCACACTGTAGCAGGGTTTTGGTGTCGGGGTTCGACGCATGGCTATGGAAATTTCGGTGACAGGCGGGAGCAGCGATTCCGAACTTGAGGATTTTGAGCAGGAAATGAGCAGGGTCAAACACAAGATGACCCACAAGCTTCGATGTTTTAAAGCTGCCAACAAGGCCAGAATCATGGACTT
>JBMSQQ010000161.1:0-4194 GCA_049423385.1 Silvanigrellaceae bacterium
ACAGTGAAGCTTTGTAACGTTTTGTAAATTACCCAATTCGACTCGGAATTTTTAAAAAAAAGAATTCGCGACACTGCGAAAATGTACAGTCACCCCAATGACATGAGCCGGTTGATCTTGGTACCAAACTTTAGAAATCTACAGGGGCATTTAGTAGTCAATTTTTCAAAGGAGGTCTCATGTTCTTGAAGAAGTCTTTTTTTGTTTGCGCAGCTGCGCTTTCGGTTTTTGCTTCCGCATCCGCTTTCGCCAAGGGCAAGAATCAGCTTAAAATCGTTCCCTACAGCGAAGTTGCTTGGAAAGACGTCCAAGGCACACCGCTCAAGACCGCGGACCTCTGGGGCGACCAAACCAAGGGTGCTCATGGCCGCTACCTCAAGCTCCCTGGCGGATTTGAAGCTGGCATGCACTCTCACGCTGCCCCGTACCATGGCGTTTTGATTTCGGGTACATGGTTGCACTGGGAAGAAGGCACTCCAGTCGAGCTGGCTCCAGGTTCTTATGTGATGCAACCTGGCAAAATTGACCACAATGACAAGTGTAAAGAAGGCGCTGACTGCGTGGTTCTTTTGATTTCAGACAAAAAAGCGGATTACATTCCTGCAAAATCGGCCAAGAAATAATTATTATTTCTTATGAAACCAAGAACGGGACAGGTTGAGAGCCTGTCCCGTTTTTTTTAGCCATTGCTGATCTGCATTTCAATTTCTCTGATGCACGAAACAAGCATTCAACCAAAACGAAAGCATGACATCTGGACATTCCATGAAGGCAGGTTTTCGGAATATATCTTCTCACAACGCTCTGATTCACCGGCACCGGCACAGACGAACAGTGGAACAAGATGCTCTTCGCGCGGATGAGCCAGCCTAGCTTGAGGCGCCGAACTCCATTGCAACAATCGTTGATTCCGCGCCTCTGCCGGTAGAAGGCACAGGGTATCAGAGAGCCATTTGTCAAAAACATGTGAGACACCCTTCAAATCAGGTATTCCTCGCAGGTTGTGATAGCTGAACCCGCTGCCAAGAATCAGGACGTTCTGATCACGCAAAGGTCGCAAAACCTGACCAAGCTTGAAATGGGCTAGCGGATCGAGATCAGCGTTAAGAGAAATCTGCAACACCGGAATGTCGGCTTCTGGAAACGCGATCAAGAGCGGAACGTAAACTCCGTGATCGAAACCACGATTTGAATCCAAGGCATGTTGAATATTGTTTTGCCGCAAAAGGCTCGAAATCTGTTCTGCCAGTCCCGGTGAGCCCAGCGCAGGATAATTGATTTGATATGTCTCTGACGGAAATCCAAAATAATCGTAGATCATTTTGGGCTTGGGAGTCGATTGAACGGTAAAAACGCTCTCTTCCCAATGCGCTGAAACAACAACAATCGCCGATGGCTTTGCAATCAATTGACTCGGAAGATCCTCAAAAAACTTCCGCAAACCCAAGAAAAGATTCGGGGGATCCCAATTCATCCAAAAACAGGGTCCACCACCGTGCGAAACAAAGATTGTTGGACATGTTTGAGTCATTAAATGATTCACCTTGTACTTATGAAAAGACGCTCATGAAATCAGTGGCACTCTTAACTTCTAATTTGTGGCCTGACCGAAGCTCGAGAGGAATACCTTCCAGGAATTGCAAACAGCATTGATCAAATTTGCGTCCAGGAGAATTCAAGCCAGTTCCGCATCAAATCCCTCCGAACAATCAACCCATCTTAGCACTCGTAACCCGACTTTTGTTCAATCGGCCTCGACGTTTTTGCTGAGTTTTCCCAATTCTCCGCTCAAGACTACGGATCTTTGAAGCGATTAAACCAAGTGCGCAAAGGACTACTGTCCGAAACTCCCCGGTGAATTTGAGGCTGGAATGCATTCGCATGCGGAGTCATACCATGGTGCTTTGATTTCGGGAACATTGATGTACTGAGAGAAAGGAACTCCTGTAGAGATCGCTCCTGGATTGTATGTCATGCAACCCGGAAAAAAGCACGACGACAAGTGCAAGTAAGGCGCAGATAGCGTTCTCCTTCCAGTCTCCGACAAGTAGGCAGATGACGTTCCAGGAAAAACTGCCATGAAATAATGTGAATCAGACGATTCGGGCGGAACAGATCAGAACCTGTCCCGCATTTTTTTTTGAAAACTCTATTTCGGAATTCGACTGAATGAAGGTACATTTGAGTTAAGCTTTCCTCAGCAGCAAAAGGATTCAACTTTGTTTCTAAAAATACACTATGCGGTTCGTTGCCTTCTTATTGCCCTTGTCGCGTGCCAATTTTCAATCGCGGCTGCCTCGTGTCCGGAAATGGTTATCAATCAGACATTTATAGAAGAATCGTTCAAGCCGGATTGCGTAGGTTTTTACTTTGACTCAACCGGTAACAGGTCGGCCGATGATCTTTTGGCAAATGACCTCAAAGACTTTACTCTCTCAACTGAGGTTCCAAACCGCGGCTATGAGAAGGGAGTTTACTGGCTACACTTCAAAATCAGGCGCAGCGACAGAAACGTGAAAGTTGTTTACTTGAATTTAGGCAATCCCTTGGCACGACACGCTGAAGCGTACCGGATTCAGAACAATGGCCAAGCCAGATTGGTCAATTCGATCTTTCTCAATTCCAAAAACACAGAACGACCCCTCGCATCGCGAGATCTTGCCGTGGAACTGCCATTCGAGGATCACGACGTTCAACAAGTACTGATCAAAGTCAACGGTGTTGTCCAGAATTATACCGTAACAGTCCTCAATAAAATGAGCTTCGAATTCAAGGTTCAAAGAGACATCCTGCTGTTCGGAATGTATTATGGCATCATTCTGATTATGGCTCTTTATAATTTCTGGCTTTTCATTTCCCTCAAGGACAAAACCTACCTCTACTACGTTGGAACCATCCTTTTTCTCCATGGCATGGTATTCGGAGGATATTTGGGTGGATTGCGAATCCTGTTCTCCAACAATCCCGAGTTGGCGATGCGCTACCTTCCACTGTCACTTTCAATCGGAACCATGTTCGGCCTGCTTTTCTCTTTCTCATTCCTGGATTCAAAAAAATCTCATCCACGTTTGACTCGTTTTGCAAAACTTTCATTTTTCCTGGCCCTTTTGAATTCATTGACTCCAAACATCGATTTGTCGCCAACAAGCATTGCGATCCGCGCCATTGTACATTTCGCTTTTTTCAGTCTTGCAGTCTACGTCGCCGTGGAAAGTGCATGGAAAGGCTCAAAAGTTGCACGCATTTTCGTATTGTCGTGGGGAATGCTGCTCATCAGCTGGACAAACTTTCTAGTGATGCAATTCGGATTGATTCAGCCCAATTTCCTCTCCCGCCCCAGCCTGCTCATAAGTGCTGTCCTGGAACTTGTCTTGTTTTCTGCCGCCCTCAGCTACCGAATCAAGAATTTGGAGCAACAGGAAAAAGAAAAACAAAAAAGCATCGAGAAGATGTCTCGCTACTTTTCTCCCGCTGTGGCTGAGACCCTCATCAGCAACAACCAGGTCACCAAAGGAAGTGAATTCGACGTCACGGTGCTGTTCGTAGACATCCGGGGATTCACCAGCCTGAGCGAGTCCCTCCAACCGGAAGCCGTTGTCATACTGCTGAACGAATTCCATAGCCGTTTGGCGGAATGCATCTTCAAGGAATGTGGAACTCTGGACAAGTATTTGGGTGACGGACTGATTGCCTATTTCGGCGCTCCTGTCCAACAGGAGGATCACGCATTGCGTGCTGTGCGGTGTGCGGGCGAAATGCGCAAGGCATTGGCTGAATTGAATCAATTGCGAACGTCGAGGAACGAATCCGAAATCAAGTTCGGTATTGGAGTCCATTCCGGAAAGGCGGTTGTGGGTGATGTTGGCGCAGACTTCCGCCGTGAGTTCACCATTATTGGAGATACCGTGAACACAGCGTCCCGAATTGAATCGATGACCAAATCTCATCAAGTTGACTTGCTTTTGAGTGAGAGCGTTGTTGATCGCCTAAAAGATAAACCAAACATCGCATTCGTGGCCGAGGAGTTGTTGCGCGGAAAGATCACACCAATCAAACTTTACACATGCCCTCAGAGCTAAGGCTAAATGCGTCTTTTCAGAATTGAACTCTTTTACATAGAGAGTCAGAACAGAGACTCTAAAAAAAATCCCCGAGAGATTTCTCTCTCGGGGATTCGAAATAAAAAGGCTGCAC
>JBMSQQ010000162.1:0-4025 GCA_049423385.1 Silvanigrellaceae bacterium
CGACCGAAAACATTGACGATAGCGTACTTGGTACTCACAGGCGTATTCCTTTGCAGAGCTAACGCGGACAGCTTCAAGGTTTCTCCCACATCCGCAGGAGGTCCCGATGCAATGAGTTGTTCGACTTAGTGCAATCAGAGGAATCGGTCAAGACACTTTCGAGAGATTAATTTTAGCCAAAAATCACGCTTGTTTGCTGCTTCCTGCCATCACCCGAGGTGAGCCTCACGGCTTGACTACAGGCCACAATCGGCCCATGGATAAGCCTTCTAATACAAGAGGTGTCGTATTGGCAGGCCAGGAAATGCACATCCACGTGGCACATAGCCCCGATCCAGACGATCGGTTGATGTTTTGGCCTCTGACTGCGGGCTACGTGCCCAGCACAGTCGAGGGACGGGCCTATCTCTTCAGCTTCGAAGAGGCGGATACACAAGCCCTCAATTCCATTGCCAGCAAGGGCGGTGCGGACGTGTGTGCCGTCTCTGCCATCCATGCTTTGCGCCTGCTGGGCCGATATCAACCGCTAGTCATGGGCGCTTCAGTTGGCGACTCCTATGGCCCGGTTTTGGTTGCGCTCAAGGGCGGGGCTGGTGAAAGCCTTTGGAACAACCAACCTGCTTCGCGACGCGAAAAACTCCACCTTCTCACTCCAGGCGAAACCACCACCGCCCATACGGTGGCACAATTGGTGGGACTCGAGTTCCAAAGCTGCGAGGCTGTTCCCATTGTTCCGCTTACGCGGGTTTTTGAACATCTGAAGATGTGTGAAGCCAAAGGACAACCGACAGTCGCGCTGCTGATTCACGAAGGCAGACTCACATTTGCCGACCACGGATGTGTGCGTCTTATGGATATCGGCGAGCTGTGGACCACTCAAACCGGCGCGAGTTTGCCGCTCGGATTGAACGTCATCAGCCGATCTTTGTCGCAGCGTGCAAGGGAAGACATCTCAAAGATACTCGTCGACAGTTGCCGCTTTGCACTGGCCCACCGCGACGACTTCATTCGGCTCGCGAAGGTTCCGGGGCATTCTTATTTTTCGCAGCTCTCGAGTCAGCAATTGCGTCACTACCTCGATCTCTATGCAAACGAGACCACAGTCTCGATTCTTGAACGTGACAAGCTCGGATTCACCGAATTGCTCAAACATGCCAGCGCTGCAGGTCTTTTGAAGACTGAAATTCAAGCGCAAAGCATCGACTGGATCTAAATTTCTTTTTCAAGAAATGAGTTTCAGATGTGTCACTTGACGCGCACTTTTTCCGACCACTCGTCTTCCTTGAAGCCAACGCAACCAAAGCCATCTCCCAACAAGAATGGCCGCTTGACGAGTTTGCCATGCGTCGAAAGCAACTTGAGTGCATCACCCTTGGACATCGATGGCAATCGTTCACTCATCTTCATTTCGCGGTAAAGCTCGCCGCTTGTGTTGAACAGCTTCTTCAAATCTCCGACATGCCCCAGCATGGTCTCCAACTCGGCCGCAGTGGGCGGTTGCTCGACGATGGGCAAAACCTCAGCGGCCAGGCCCGACGCCTTGAGCCAAGCCAGAGCTTTTTTGCAGGTTGAGCATTTTTCATAGCTATAAATCTTGAGCATTTGCCGTATCCTCCCGGTCCAGGGACCCAACTTTGCGGGCATACTACCTTGGCTGTCTTGATATTCCAGCGGGGCTGGACTAGGACTCTGGGCAATCGTGCGGAGAGGTGTCCGAGTGGCTGAAGGAGCACGATTGGAAATCGTGTTACGGCTAAACCCCGTACGAGGGTTCGAATCCCTCTCTCTCCGCCATCTAAACCCCAAGCGTCGACAGACCTTGGGGTTTTTGTTTTGTAAAATCGATTTGCGTTCAATTGCGTTCAGCCTACTGTGGTGTGGATGTCTCCGCCCTGTCGTGCACCCAGCTCAGCTTTGCAAAATCATGCACCGCACTTTTGTCACGTTTGGCGTAAACCAGCGTGCTGTCCATGTCTGCATTTCCAAGAAGCATCTGCGCAACGGCAAGGTCTTTGGTGGCGTTGTACACCCGACGGCAACCTCCGTGACGCAACACATGGGTTCCCGAGTACGGAAGACCCGCCCTGCGAAACGCATCGTCATACGCACTCTGAATTTGCCGGTAGGTGAGCGGCAGTCCTTTGCTGGAACAGAAGATGAGTCCCGTTCCGATGCGAAAGACGCCCTTCAATGCCTCAAAGGACTGCTGAAAAACCGGTTGTTCGCG
Source organism: Silvanigrellaceae bacterium (assembly GCA_049423385.1). Classification (GTDB taxonomy): domain Bacteria; phylum Bdellovibrionota_B; class Oligoflexia; order Silvanigrellales; family Silvanigrellaceae; genus RFOM01. Next base: position 2,228 of record JBMSQQ010000162.1, read on the forward strand.
AACGGAGTTCAATCCACCAGAGGCGTTCTTGAACCCTGCCATGAGGACCGGCTTTGAACCCTTAGAGCGCAAATACACAAAGTGCCGGCAGATGCGGAGCGCGGAATCCTCAGGCGTTTTCCAATTGAGGTTGATGTCCTCAAAATGCAAAGCCGCCACTTCGGAAATCCGCAATGCTTGATAGAACTGAACGGTGGCCATGCAATAGAGCATCTCGCCCTGCGGACCCCTCCCGAGCTCATTCAAAAACAACTTGAATTCCCCTTCGGTGAGGTCCCGATGCTTCGGGGGCGCCTTGGCAAGCACGGCATCTTGCCGATGTCGCTTGCGCAGGGGTGACCGAAACACAGGGTCTTCGAAGTATTCAATGTAGTAATTGATGAGACCGCTCAGAAACGTCAGCTCATGATCGAAGGAAAACCGACGATGCGATGCACCACTGCGCATGGCTTTTCGGGTCAACCGGTCGAGCCATTCGTCAATGGTGTGCGGTGTCAGACTGCGGATGGGACGCTGCAGCAGATCCTGCATATGCAGCCTCACATACTGCTCGTATTTAAGCCGTGTATTGACACTCAACTTCATCAGTTTGCGCCTGTGATACTCCGCATAAACGTCTCCGAGCAGCGGACCACCGGTGGGCATATCTGACGAAGAATCCCTTTCAGGAATGTGCTGATTATTCACCACGGCTTCGATCCGATTTTGCCAAATCCGCGCCTCTTCGAGAGTGGAAAACGATTGACGCATGCGCTTACGCCCGCCCTCTGTGGTGACGTCGTAGCGCATCGCCTCAAACGCATTCCCTCTGACCGGAGGCACATATTCGGCGCGGGACTCATCCCACACCCAAATCCTCTGGATGTTCACAGTTCCAGGAATTTTTGTATAGATACGAGCCCTGCCTTGATACATTTTCGCATTGAATTTGTGACGTGAATTTTTCATTGCTTGATGCCTTTCTGCATCATCCAATTCTTCACTTCACTGACAGAAAATCTTATAGTCCGACCCAGCTTGATGTGCGGCATTCCGCGCTCACCCATAAGTTTGTTGATAAGCCCTTCAGACACACACAGCATTCTGGCCAGATCACGTTTCGTGACCCAATTTTCAAAGAACGTACCTACATTGGTAAACCGAGTTTCTCTCCTGTTCAAGGTCAATGAAGCGCCGCAATTGTCGCAGTTCCGAGTCGCATTTGAGTTGGTCGTCATCCGTTGAACTCCCATGCAAAAATCACCTTCAAAAGCCTGTCCTCATGACAAGCCGGTGGGACTTTGAGGGAATCAAAACAGGCTGTGAAGTGTATTATTCTGAGACACTTATTCGGGGATTTTTGGCCTATCCCAGTGTCTCAATTTGAGACACTGGGGCTTAAACAAATGAGATGAGATTGAATTTAGAATTTTCGTGGAGAATTTATCCAACCGAAAACACAAAATTGCATACTTGATTTTTTCAACAGGGCCCAGAATTATTATGCTTTGCACTCAATGTTTAAACAAACACTTGAATAAAATGCCATATATTAGAAGTTCGATCGTTTTTAAACCTGTTATTTTCGAGCTCTGCAGCGCAATTCCGTGAGCATCTAATAGATCCATGCTCTACTTCTAATAGTCGTATATTAGAGGCTATAACATATTTTTATTCTTCTCTGACAATAGGATCCCCTGATAAAATAATGCCCTTCTAGTAGTTTTGATATTAGAAAATGTGGCGGAGTGTGTGGTGAGTTTTTGGATGGGAATTTTCGCGACAGCGAAACTTCCCAGACGAAAACGAACGGCGTAGC
>JBMSQQ010000163.1:0-3943 GCA_049423385.1 Silvanigrellaceae bacterium
CAACCGCGGCGGGAGCATAATCACACAGCAACTGAGCAAAAACGCCTTCTTGTCGCGCGAAAGAAGCTACATCCGCAAAGCCCGGGAAATCGTTGGAGCCATTCTGCTGGACGCCACTTCCACCAAGGACATGCAATTGAATTGGTACTTCAATATTGTAGAGTTTGGGCCCAACATTTATGGAATCAAGGATGCTGCCCAGTTTTACTTCAAAAAGGCTCCCTCTGCCCTGAGCCAACGTGAATGCGCAAGTCTCGTCGCCATTCTCCCAAGTCCGAACAAATGGAACAAATCCCTCAAAGCGGGTGCCCCCTCGGGATTTCTGGCAGCGAGAGTGGGGACCATCCAGGCGCGCATGAACATGATCCCGACCGAGGACGATCTCGTGGTCAGTCCAAAAGACGTTGCATCAAAGAGCGACAAAAAGCCCGGTCGAAGACCGGCCGATGCATCGGGCGGCGACAAAACCTCGATTCCACCAGCACCAAACATCAATGGCCTCGAGGAGAATCTGCAACAAGCAGAAATTCAAGCGGAAAAGGCCGAGCAATTGGACCTCCCCGAGGAGAGTGGCGAGGCGGATTGGGGAACCTACGAACTTGGCAAAGACTCGTGGGAGATGGACAAGTCCAACCAGAAGGCCCAACCCATTGAAAATACAGATAGCGCTGAACCCTGAAAAAGCCGAAAAACAAAGGCCCTTGATCGTTGCCAAGGCAGATTGAAGGTGCTAACCATCGCGTCACTTCTGGTTTTCCAGATTTTTCGCTTGAGAGAGGATCCGCCCATGACATCACCAACCGATATCACCAACCGCCGCCGCGCTGCGAAGATTGCAAAGCGTGGTACTGCCCGCAAGAATCAAGTCCGCGCAAACGGCACAACACCTTTGCTTTTCGCGCTGAACAAGCCGACTGCGAATGAAAAAAAGTAAAACAGTAAAAGTTTGACTGGCGAGGCGTCTCACAATGTGTGGGACGCCTCGCCTTTTTGAATCGACATGTGCTAATGTGAACGTTCCATTGTGAGATTATTCCCAGGGGGTATCCAACCAGTATGCGTCCAACGGCTCCAAATCGCGCTCCAGTCCAAGAAGGTCCTCGTATCAACGATCGCATCAAGGCTCTTGAAGTCCGCTTGATTGATGAGACAGGTGGCCAGGTGGGAGTCATCTCAACAAGGGATGCTCTTTTGCGTGCCGAGGAAGCAGGTCTGGATTTGGTGGAAGTCTCCCCTGATGCCGTTCCTCCGGTGTGCCGCCTCATCGACTTTGGCAAATTCAAGTACCAGCAGAGCAAAAAGGCTCAGGAAGCCAAAAAGAAGCAGGTCGTGATTGAAGTCAAGGAACTCAATCTCACTCCCAACACCGATGCTCACGACATTGAAACCAAGCAAAATCATATCCGCCGCTGGGTTGCCGAAAAAAACCGCGTCCGCGTGGGTGTGAAGTTTCGCGGTCGCGAAATGTCGCACCAGGAATTGGGACATGCGGTGCTTCAGCAATTGATTAAAGGCATCGAAGATCTTGTTGTGCCAGAAGCACCGCCACGCATGGAAGGCCGCCGTCTGACGGTGACATTGCTGCCACGCGGCGAGAAAGAAAAATAATTCCAGGTGTCAATTTGACAAATTAAAAAGGTTTGAACTAACCTGTTGGGGTTAGTTTTCTCCTCCTTTTTGTTGCGTTAATAGGGCCGCTGAATCAGCGGCCCTATTTTTTTGCATTTTCGGTTGGAATTACTTTCGACTCAGCTTGAGTGTCACGGCGTGACCTTCAATTTCCAAGGTCTGCTCGAAATCCGGATTCGCAAGCTGGGTGACACACTGAGCGAGTGTCTCATCTTCCAGGTAACTCCGATTCTTCTCGATCGCAGACTGAAACAACGCATTGCCCGTGACAACCTGCAGAGAGATGCGATCTTCAACCTCAAAATTCGCCGACTTGCGTGCCTTTTGCACAAGGCTGACAACTTCCCGGGCAAGACCCTCGAGGCGAAGTTCTTCGCTCAGTGTCGGATCGAGCGCTGCCACCAACTCGGCGTCGGTTGCAACCAACTGATGCCCCGTTCCCTGAAGCTCAACGGTCACCATCTCGGGCGAAAGGTCCATGCCAAGAGCATGAATTGTTTTCTTCTGCAGTGCAGCCTGACAATCAGCCGGAGACAGCTGCGCAAGAGCGGCCTGCATGTCCTTCATCCGCTCGCCGAGAACTTTTCCAAGCACCTTGAAGTTTGGCTTGACGACAATCTTTGCAAGGGTCGATGGATCTCTTGTGACCTCGACGCCTTTGACGTTGAGTTCATCTGCAATGAACTCGCGCATGCTGGCCAACCTGGCGGCTGCAGCTTCCTGAACAACACCAATCGTCATGCTGGCCAGAGGCTGTCGGTTTTTGAGCTTGTGGGCCGTGCGGATGTTGCGACCCAATTCAACCACGCGTCGCGCCAGGGCAACCCTGTCCAGCAGGTCCCTTTCCTGGTCTGTGAGTTCACGTGCATCGGGCAAGATCGAGAGATGAACGCTGCCGACTTTGCCAAGTGCTTCCGTGAGTGCGAGTTTTTCAAAGAAATACTCGGCCGCAAACGGGGCAAAGGGTGCCAGCAACTGCACGGTTCGCACCAGCACATCAAAGAGCGTCGAGAATGCCTGCTTATCCGCCTCCCAGAAGCGTCTGCGACTGCGACGGATGTACCAGTTGTTGAGGTCATCCAGAAAATCGACAATCGACGGCACTGCCTTGGCGATCTGGTATGACTGCATCGAATCATCCACAAGTCGTGTCAATTCATTGAGACGCAACTTGATCCAGATATCTAGTTCATTTGTGCTCTTGATGAGATCTTTTGCAGGGTCGAAATTTTCCAGCGATGCATATGTGGCGAAGAATGAATAGGCATTCCACAGCGGCAACAACACGCGCCGTGTGTTTTCCTTGACTCCTTCAACACTGAAGCGAACTTCCTCGGCAACAGTTGCTGGCGAATTCAACAAAAACAAACGCACAGAATCCGCGCCGAATTCATCGAGAGTACCCATGGGATCTGGATAGTTTTTGAGACTCTTGCTCATCTTGCGGCCATCAGCAGCCAACACCAGACCATTCACGACCACATTCTTGAAAGGAGGCTTATTGAACAGCGCCGTGCTCAAAACTGTGAGGGTGTAAAACCATCCGCGGGTTTGATCGAGCCCTTCACAGATAAAGTCCGCGGGAAAGTGCTTGAGAAAATCTTCCTTGTGCTCAAACGGATAATGCATCTGTGCATAAGGCATCGAACCGGATTCAAACCAGCAGTCGAAAACGAACGGAACACGCTTGAGAACGCCACGACCCGTTGGTGAAGGGATGGTGATGTCGTCGATGAATTCCATGTGAAGATCATCGATTTTTCTTCCAGCATATTTTTCAAGTTCGGCAACCGACCCCAGACAAACCGTTTCACCCGTCTCATCATTTTTCCAGATGGGAATTGGATTTCCCCAATAACGTGCGCGCGCGATATTCCAATCACGCGCATTCTCGAGCCATTTTCCGAATCGACCACTCTTGATGTGATCCGGTATCCAGTTGATTTGCGCATTGGAAGCCAAAAGGTTCTCGCGCATGCTCTCGACTTTAACAAACCAGCTCGGCATTGCCCGGTACATCAGCGGGAGGCCTGAGCGGTAGCACATTGGATAGCTGTGAACGAGTGTGTCGTGCTTGTAAATAAATCCGCGCTTCTTGAGATCGGCCAAAAGAATTTTGTCGCCCGCCTTGAAGTCGAGACCGACCACCTCGGGATGATTTTTTGAACCGTAACGACCACTCACATCGAGGTGATCGATCACCGGAAGCTGATACTGCTGCGCACAACGGAAGTCGTCTTCACCAAAAGCAGGAGCTGTGTGCACCGCGCCGGTTCCCGTGTCGTGAAGGACGTAGTTCGTCGCATATACCTTG
>JBMSQQ010000164.1:0-3706 GCA_049423385.1 Silvanigrellaceae bacterium
CCCAGCCATCAGAACCTGAACACTGCCTTCCATCGCAGCATCGCACCACTGCCGATGAGACAATTTCGGACCCAAGGGCAAACCGTTCATGTCGAGAAGATCAAAACCTGTCTCAAGGTTTGCGAACCGAGGTGTTCGATACCAGGTCGCCCACAATTTCTTCTCTGGTGAATCGATTGTTCGTATTGGCAATTCAAATGCCAACGCAAGAGAGGAGAGACCCGAAGAATTTCTTTGCGGCTGAGTGCTGGCTTGAGGAATTGGCAGTCCAGTGTCGACGTTCCCATTTGGAATCTTGCCGTCCTGCGGCAAAGCCACGGAAGACCCCACAGGTTCACGCTGAGCCTTTTGTGTCTGCTCTTCGATGCCACCTGATGGATTCTCCTGCGCTCCAACTCCACATCCGGTGAATGCCAGCGATACGAAAAAAAGCGCCGCAGTTTTCTCCATGATCACTTTCCTCCAGAACTGAGCGAGCGAATTCAATCGTCGCAGTTCTGGCCGGGCGGCAAACGAGAAAAGTTGTCCCTGTCGAATCTTGGCGGCAGAAAATGCCCATGGAGAGGCCAGGATTTCACACCATTAAAATATTTTAATGACTTAAGAAATTGACAAAATTAAAGTGAAAATAAAATCTTTCCGATACAGAGTCATCGTTGTGTTTAATCATTTGGCGAGGTTTTCTATCCATGATGCGAAACATCAATCAGACATTGGCTGCTGTTCTATTGCTGGGTATGACCTCAATCGCCTGCGGCAAGAGAAATGAATCGGTTACAAATCTGGATTTGACCAAAACCAACAAAATTCTGAACTCTCCTGGCGATCCAACTCCAGAACTCGTGAAAACCGACGAGCCGGCTCCAAAACCTGGAGATGAGGCCGTCGTCAAAAAAGACTCTCCCTTATTGGCAGTGTCTGCGCCTGCAGCGAAATTGGATGTGTCGCAACTTCAAAAGATTCTGGTGAACGGAAGCCTTCCTGGCTTGCCCGGAGTCCAGGTGAGCGTCGATTCTGCGAGCAAGGTTTTGATTGAAAGCATCACAAAGGACTTGAAGGGAGTCGACGTCTCAAACAAGATTGCAGAGCTCAGCAAATCGGGGATTTTTGATGAAATCTTGAAGCAACTTGATGTTCTGGCAACCAAGTTGCCAGAAGTTGTCTCTTCGACGCCTCCCGTTGCGGGAACAGCAGCTTCGCTGACCCTGCTGATCAATGGTCAAACCTGGTCGATTGACTTGAGCAAGTTGAAAGATGATTCGAGCGGACTCAAGACCGAGCTTCTCGTCGTATACTCAAAAATTCTTGCCCTCATTCCACTTTCGATGGCCTTCAAATAATTTACCGGCTTCAAATTCTGAACTAAAATCCTGTCACGGTCGTTTCCAAAAAACACTTGGCGGGATTTTCAATGCAAACATTTGCAGATTGGGTTCAATTCTTGGTGTCAGGGGCAGTGGTGATTCTTTTGCTCCTGATCGCACTGGCGCTTGTAGCCCTGATATTCAAAAAAAGCCGAAAAAATGAAAGCGCAGCATTCGCCTTGGAACACCTGAACAGGACCTGGGATGACGCCAGCGACAGAATCCTGAGGGAAGTCTTGTCGCGCAAGGAATTCAAGAAACACTCAGAAAACCGTCAAAAATCCCAAAAGGCCAAGCAGATCGAAAAACAGGACAGGAAGAGGATTTTTGTCATTGACTTTGAGGGAGACATCACTGCGTCGGCCTGTGAATCACTGCGCGATTCAATCACGGCACTTCTGCCCATCACACGCTCCTCGGACGAAGTGGTCATTCGACTCGAAAGTACCGGTGGCGTTGTGCATGGCTATGGACTGGCAGCCTCGCAAGTCGCGAGACTGCGGGATGCCAGCATTCCCGTGACAGTGAGTGTCGACAAAATTGCAGCGAGCGGCGGCTACATGATGGCCTGTGTTGCAAATCGCATAGTTGCCGCCCCCTTCTCCATCATCGGTTCGATTGGCGTCGTATCGTCAACTCCAAACTTCAATCGCCTTCTCAAGAAACACGACATCGATTACGTCGAACAAACCGCCGGTGAATACAAACGCACAGTGACGCTGTTTGGCGAGCTCACAGAAGGCAAGAAATTCAAGCAACAAAATGACCTCACTGTCATTCACGATTTGTTCAAGCAACACGTCTCCCACTTTCGCCAGCAAATCGATATCAATCAGGTCTCCACCGGAGAGATCTGGATGGGCAGAACTGCCCAACAACTGAGACTGGTGGATGAAGTCAAAACCAGTGATGACCTGCTCGTGGAAATGGGCCGCACCGCCGACGTCTATCTCTTGACGCGCGAAAAGCCCGGTGGACTCAAGGCTCGGCTGCTCAAACACCTGGGTGCCGCCTGGAACACGATCACACTGCCCCAAGAACAACAGAACTCAATTCTTCTAAAATATTGATGAACGGATCGGATGAGGTCGACAATGAAGTATTTTATCTGGCTTGCGCTTTTCTTTACTTGCGGTTGCAAGGTTGCAGGACAAAGCCAAAGCAGCAAGGCGCTCGCAAGACTTTCTGATTGTGCGGTTTCATCGTTCAACGCGCTGCAGAAAAACTGGCCGGCAGCACAACTCAATCCGACGGATTTTGAAACTGCGCTGGAATTTGATTGCAAGGAATCAAAAAAGATCAGATCCATAAGCGAACCCGTGACAACTGCAAGCTCAGCCATGGAATCAATCTCCAGACTGGTTGCGAAAATCCCAAATGGCTTCGTCAAGGATTCAGTCACCATCCTGCGCCCCTATTGCAGAAACGACAATGATCTCTACGGACCCTTTTGCATGGCAGCCGATGTCGATGCAGCGGCAGAACTCGTTCAGGACAAGGAACTTGTCGGGCTCATACCGCAGGCTGTGCACGACATTGGATCAGAAATATCAAATCAAAGCGAGATCGATTTTTACCAGGTTCTCAGCCGAACTTTGCCTGCAAAACTTGAAAACAGAACTGTCAGGATTGCACTTCTGGCTGGATTTTTGGGATTGGATGACAATGCAGTGCAAGCGGATCGACTGAAAGCAAATCTTCTTTTCGAAAAGCGTCTCGACGAATACGCTCGGGTGTTTCCGGCTCTCACCCAATACGCCACCTTTCCTGCGCAAAACGGAATCGACTACACAAAGGATTTTCTGGCCCTGTTGTTTTCCACCCGAACAGGCATTGCAACGCTTCCTGGAGTGGAAGAAGGCGAAACACAAACCTACAAAGCTTATGCGGGATTTCATTTGGGTTGCAGAATGGCATTGCTGAAAAGACCAGCTGCGCTCGCCGAAACAGAAGCCTTCAGCATGGGATATGCCTACCAGATGACAAAACTGGGAGCACGGCTCAGAAAACCGATTCAACAACTTGTTGCAGATGCAAAAAAACTGGATGCGCACGGCAGAAACACCGGCGATAAAATGAAGGCCGGAGCGCGTCATGGCCACAAGACCTGCGCTCCGGCTGCGGATCAGTGAACGCGAATGAGTTCAACGGTAAAAACGAGAGTTGCATGAGGGCCAATCTTGCCTCCAGCTCCACGCGCGCCGTATGCGAGGTTTGCAGGAATAAACAATTCCCAAACCGAGCCTTCCTTCATCAGCTGCAGTGCTTCAGTCCAACCCGAAATGACTCCATTGACTGGAAATGTTGCTGGCTCACCGCGCTCGTAGGAACTGTCAAACGTC
>JBMSQQ010000165.1:0-3712 GCA_049423385.1 Silvanigrellaceae bacterium
ACCGCCAGATTCGTAGTCTGGTGCTCTATCCAGCTGAGCTAACCGCGCACACCCAGACCGCAAGGCTTCCCTTGGATTTGGTAGCGAGTGGAGTAATCCACGAGTCATGGCGAGTCAAGCACTTTTCCCAAAAAAAGCCCGCTCATGAGAGACGCAGGAAAAACGCCTGCTTGGTCCTCAAAAAACATCACCCCGCCCTCTTTTAACCCCAACCAATGTGAAGCAAGGTCTTGCAACTCCTGGGGTCGGTGATGAGAAATCACAACAATATTGCCCTTGGCACACCGCTCACTGAGGATTTCCAGCAGCACCCGACGCCAGCGTCGGTCCAAATACGTTTCTGGCTCATCAAGCAATACCAAAGAAGAGTTGCGCGATAGGCACTGGGCAAGCCGCACTCTCTGCCACTGCCCGCCACTGAGGCCTGTCAATGGGATTTCGCCCAATCCAGTCAATTCGAAACGCTCCACCATGTCCGCATTCACATGTTCCGACAGGGACAAAAACTCGCGGACCGTCAGTTCCGCGGAGGCACTCATCGATTGTCCAAGATAGGAAACCTGCGCCGGAGAAACGCCCTGACCATTCCGCCACGTCAACCGACCCGAAATCAACCAACCGTCGTGCCGCAGCAATGCGCCCGCCAACCAGCGCAAGAGCGTCGTCTTGCCTGCGCCGTTGGGACCCGCAAGGACTACCAGCGAACCTTCCGGAACTTCAAAACCAACGTCACGGAGAATCCATTGACCCGATCTCCAGGCCGAAACATTGGACAACAACACCGATCCCACTCCCGGCTGAGCAGTTGTGAATCGACCGTTCATGCCCGCCCCTTTTCACGCATCAGCAACAGAGCAAGCGAAGGCACGGAGAGAAGCGCTGTGTAGACCCCGACAGGCAACTCCATGGGGGGGGTCAGATTGCGCGACATGACGTCTGCCGCAAGCAATACACCGGCGCCCGCAAAGCCATTGAACACCGGCCGCACCCAAAGCGGCCGCGAACCAGAAAGAAAATACTTTGTCAGATGTGGCACCAAAAGGCCGACGAAACCAACCGAGCCAGCCGCACAAACCGCAGACGCACAAAGAATCGCCAGAGCAATCAGAATTTGCGCTCGCAGCGTCACCACCCCAACGCCATTGGTCAGTGCAAAATCCTGTCCGAACGACAAAAGCAGAAGCGACCGTTCTCGGCTCATCAACCAAATGGAAGAAATGAGCAATGGCGGCAGCAAAAACAGGGATTGGCCAACACCATAGGGCTGAATTGCACCCAACGTCCAATTTTGAACTTCACTCAGTCCCGCTGGACTCAGCCGCGCGAAAATGACCATCAAAACCGCGGCAAATCCGGCATTCAAAAACAATCCGGCCAAAGCAAGCGCAGGCCCACCCCAGTGCCGAACCAATTTGAACAAAAACACCCTCAACAAGAAAAGAGCAAACAATGAACCCAACAGCGCAGAAAGCCACAGCGCAGGAAACCAACCCGCCAAAATTTGCTGGGCGAACGCGGGCGCGAACAAAATCGTCAGTAGAACGAAGGTTGTACTCCCGGCAGAAAGGCCAACGACGTGTGGATCAGCCAAGGGGTTCTGCAACAGGTGTTGAAGGCTTCTCCCAGCTGTTGCGAGAGCAAAACCAGTCGCAGAAGCCAACAGAACATGCACCAAACGCAACTCGAAAATCGACGACTGAGAAATCAAAAATTCAGGTCCAAATTCGCCACTCTTCCACAAACGAATCCAGAAATCCGTTGGAGTCGCAGGTCCAAGGACGAATCCAACAATCACAAGAATAAACCAGACTGCCGCACAAAAAATGATCGCCTTCACTGATAAAGTCTCCCGACCTGCTGAAATGCTTCCAGCAATCTGGGACCCGGACGATGAAACAAATCTGCAGAGAGAATTTCAATTCTTGGCGGTTTTTCAATCCTGCCCCTGGACATCAACGTTGCAGCACGCTTGCGGATTGACTCATTGTCCGCAGCACGCTCGGAAAAGGTCACCCAGAGATCGCTTTTGGTCTTGAAAACTGCCTCCAATGACATCTGAACGAAGCTGCTTTTGCCTTGGGAAATCGAGGGCAATTCACGCATGCCATTGCGGTGACCATGTCGCTCAAACAGTTCGCTCAACCAACTCTCTGGCGCGGCAACATAAGGCGGTTGGAGAGCAACGAAAATCAAAAATGACTTCACCACTGGCGAGATGCGCGACGTTCGGGATGCTGCTTTGCCGGAAGCATTCACTGTCGGCCAGGATTCAACCATCACGGATTTGAAACGATCTGCCCAAATCTTTCCCTGCTCGGCCGCACCCAACGCTTCGCCAAGACTCAAAATCTGTGCCGGAAAATCCGCCAACCTCTGCACGGCGAAAACATGCACCCGCACGCCATTGGCAACCAACTGCCCACGCAGCGTCGAAGGCAGTCCATCAACAGTGACCACATCCGTTGGCTTGTTGAGCAAAACCCTTTCAATGCTCGTGCGCATGAACGAGCCAACTTTGGACACGACACCGACACGCGGCGGAAAATCACATTGCTCGGTGACTCCCACCAATGAATCAGCCAACCCGAATGCGTCAACCCACTCTGTTGTTGCGGGCGACAAGCTTACAATGCGTAATTTTCCGGAATTCTTTGCATCTGCAAACGCGGCACCAACTCCGCTCGCGCAGACGAACAACAGGACCACCGCAATAAGGCGTGCTATCCTAAGGAACATCTATTCCGGCATCCTCAAGCCGGTCGCGAATCTTGCGAAGAATCTTTGTTTCCAACTGGCGGGCGCGTTCGCGGGTGATTCCAAATTTGTCGCCCACGTCCTGCAGGGTCACCGGATCCTCGGCGAGAATTCTATGACGAAAAATATAAACGTCTCGCTCGTTCAGCTCTTTTTCAATTGCCAATGCCTCTTTGCGCAGAACAGACAGAATTTGTTCGCGAGCCAACTTTTCATCGATGCCCTCGGTTGAATCCTCAACCAGGTCTACTTGACGTGACCCCTGCCCATCGTCGTGAAGAGGTGCGTCCAACGAAACATCGCCTTTGGACAAGCGCTGGTTCATCTCAACAACTTCGGATTCCTTCACGCCAATTTTTTCTGCGAGCAAACGAGCGTCAAAGCGTTGGGTGAGAGAATACATTTTCTCAGCCTCGGCCCGGAGACGAAAAAACAATTTCCGCTGCGCATCTGTTGTGCCGATTCTGACAAGACTTTTGTTGTCCATGAGAAATTTAAGAATATAGGCACGAATCCACCACGCGCTGTAGGTCGAGAGCTTGACCCCGCGATAAGGATTGAAGCGGTTCACCGCCTGAACGAGTCCTGCATTGCCCTCTTGAATCAAATCCAACATCTGTGCATAAGCGCGCCGGTATTCCATGGCAATTTTTACAACCAGCCGCAGGTTTGCAGTCACAAGCCGCTGACGAGCTTCGACGCTATTTTTTTCGTAAGCCTCTGTCGCCAAACGGCGCTCTTCCTCGATGCTCAGAAGCGGATATCTGCGCAGCTCAGCCATGTATCGTGACAACGCCGACGACACCACGACACTGGTTGAATTTTCAAGTTCAGCAGGATCATAGGCGTCATGATCTTCGGCCTCAGACTGCCAACTTTCGGCGGGTGCAAGCGCACCGCCTTCTCTGTCGGCGTCAATCCACTCGCCTTCCACGGTTTCAGCATCAAGGGTTTCAGC
>JBMSQQ010000166.1:0-3559 GCA_049423385.1 Silvanigrellaceae bacterium
GAGACACTCCATCATGAAAATCCTCGTCGGAGGGCAAGAGCGGGACGTCAAAGTGCTGTTCTCGGCCGAACAGATCCAATCACGCATTGTTTCAATCGCGGCCGACATCAACAAAGCCCCACCTGCCGATGGTTCTGCACTTGTGGTGCTCGTTGTCCTGCACGGTGCACTGTTGTTTGCTGCTGATCTTGTTCGCCAGTTGAACATGGCAACCGAAATCGAATCGGTGCGGATCCGCAGTTACCAGGGCACACAATCAACCGGCAAGATCGAATTGCTTTCGGAGTTGCCTGCGCGCTTGAAAGGCCGGCATGTGCTGGTCGTGGAAGACATCATCGACAGCGGCAGAAGTATTCTTTTCCTGCGTGAGCGCTTGAATCAATTGGGTGTGGCATCCATCCGGATCGCTGCGCTGCTCGACAAGCCGGAAGCACACCCCGCCGATCTCAAGGCCGACTACATTGGCTTCAGCATCGGACGCAATTTCGTTATCGGTTATGGTTTGGATCTAGACGGTCACTATCGAAATCTTCCTCATGTTGCCGAGGTTCTGGGGTGCTGAAAACGCCATTGCTGGCTGGAATAATTCTCTTTGCCACGCTGTCTCCAGCGGCACTTGCAATTCAATCGGGTGCCGGTGGAGGTGTTGTCACTGTCGGCGACGACCGATTGATGCCTGCAGTCAACGTCTGGCTTCGCAGCAGTTCAGTTGTGCTCGAATCGAGTTTCGTTGGTGAAAAAAATTCTGCCTACACTCAACAAATTGCTTTTCCTCAACTGAGTTATTCAACCTCGCTGGGTAAAAGCAAAACACTTGAAGGCAGCCTGGGACTGGGCGGCCTCATCTCGCAAACCAAAATCAATGCCTACGATGATTCCGGAGAAAGCAATCAGAAATTGGCAACCAGCGCTGGACTCGCGTTGGGTCTGCACTGGACGCCCGCTTTCGGAAAAGATCTGCGCATGCGAATGAGCTGGAATTCACTGTTCATTCCACCCGGCACGAGCGTGCTTTATCTTGCCTTGGGTCATATGCAGAGTGTCACACTCGGACTCGGATGGGAGTTCTGAATGAACAAATTCCTCGTCCCGATGATTGTCGCAGGAATTTCTTCATCACAAGCCTACGCTTTTCGCGCAGGAGTTGCCGGCGGCTCTGTGGCATTTGGCAATGGCCACTCGAACGCCGCAGATTTCCGCTCGATCAACAACTACAAGTTACATGCCACTTTCTCTGATGTGGATGTGAGCCTCGCGGCAACTCAGGTGCTCGTTGGAAGAGTCTTCACATTCAAATCGAATGCCTACATTACTCCTGCCATCGGTCTGGTTCTTGATGGAAATGGCTCCGGACCAGGGGTCGGAGCCACATTCGGTTGGACAGCTTTCTGCATCACGCTGTGCGTTTACTTCGAATTTCAAAATCTCCTCGGCGCAGGGCCGGACCGCCACATTGTCGGTGGCAGTGCCGCCCGAATTGGCATCGATTATACAAATTGAAAGACTGGAACGATGATTTGAACAATCATCTCGTCGTGGCAAAAAAACACCAACTCACGACACTATTTTCACAAGTTGACTTTGGCTTGCAAATGCTCTCGCCGCCGCGCCAGTGCCACGCTGCGGGGTTGCATGGAAAGCTCATCTTTACGTTTGCTTGCCAATTGACCACAGGCTCCGCTCACGTCCTGTCCGCGCGAGTAGCGGACAGGGGCAGGAATGGAGCGTTCGGTCAGGTACTTTTGAAACGTCCGCATGCGCTCAGGGTCAGTCGCAACCATTGTGGAACCGGGATGGGGGTTCATGGGAATCAGATTGACCTTGGCCTTCAGCCCATGAAGAAACTTCACAAGTTTCTTCGCGTGCAAAACAGAGTCATTCACGCCGTTGATCATCACGTATTCAAATGTGATTCCATGACGCGTCTGTACCGGATAATTCAACAGGGCCTGTTTCAATTCGGACAGGGGATATTTTTTGTTCACCGGCATCATGCCGGATCTCTGTTCTTCGTCGGCCGAGTGAAGCGAAATCGCCAGGCTCACAGGAACCCTGCGCCCCAATTCCTGAATCTCGGGAACCAACCCCGATGTGGACACCGTGACCCGATGTTTCGACAATCCAAAAAAACGATCATCCAACATCACCTCACAAGCGCCAACCACCTGCTCGAAATTATCCAGGGGTTCACCCATTCCCATGAACACGATGTTTGTAACCCGGCGCTCTTCACCGCGTTCAATGAGCCTGCGGTTGGCGATGACAATCTGCGCGAGAATTTCACCTTGCGACAGACTTCGCGTGAGTCCCATTTTTCCGGTCTGACAAAACGTGCAAGCCATGCGGCAGCCCACCTGGCTGCTCACACAAAGCGTCACCCGGTTTTCGGAGGGCATCAAAACACATTCGGTGAACAGGTGGTCGTGGGTTTTCAGGAGGATTTTTTCTGATCCGTCATCGGAATTCAGAACAGTGTCGATGGCCGGCAACGTCCAGTCGAATTCTTCGGCAAGTTTTCCCCTGAGGGCAACAGAGACATTCGAAAAAAGCTCCGGTTGCATGCAATTCTTGCGCGTCATCCACTCAAAAATCTGCGTCCCAAGAAATGACTTTGCACCATGGGCAACACACCATTCCTTCCATGCGGATTCTGTCAGATCGAGTGCAAATGGGCGTTTCACGAATAGACCCCTCCTAGCTTTGCAAGCTGTCGAGGAAACTGCGCACCCGCGCAACAAAATTTTCGGGGTCCTCGATGAGAAGCAGGTGGCCCATGCCGGCAAAGCTTTCGAGCCGAGAATGGGGTATAAGATTACAAATTTCTTGACTATTCTGAGGAGGAATAATCTCGTCCTCGTCCCCTGTCAGAACCAGGGTCGGGCAATTGATTTTCCTTGCAATTGCCGTGCCGTCGAACCCGACCGTGGCATTGTACTGGGCCCTGGCGCGGCCTTGTTCCGAGGCAACGGCATGAGACTTCAACATATTCTTGACCATGGTCTCGATCAGCAGCGGCGACGCCTTTCTGAATTTTGGGCCAAAGTATCGGAGCATTCGCTTCATCATGAGTTCAACGTCCTGAGGCCAGGGCTCGAAGGGCTTTTGCCGAGCGATCTCGGGATCGACGCCCTGTGGCCAAATGCGTGCGGCTCCCCCAGCTGTCGTGCTCACGAGAACCAGGGATTCGACCAATGCGTCTTGCGCTGCAAGAGTCTGAGCAATCATCCCGCCCATGCTGATCCCAAGGACACTGTAATGATCGAGAGACAATTTTGCGGCGAACGATTGAGCCACAAACGAAGCATCAAGTGCCATCTCCCGTACGGACAATGTCGCCAGTCCACCTTCAGTTTCACCTGCTCCACGATTGTCGAGTGCCACTGTCGCAAGCGAATCCATCTGCGCGTGAATGCGTCTTCTGAAAGCCCTGAAATCTGCTCTGGGTCGCGCAAAGCCATTGATCAAAACAAGCAGACAATTTGGTTTCAAACCATCACGAGGGCCCTCATAATCAACGGCAATGCGGGCATCGTTTCGCGTTAGGAATTGCACTCCACTT
>JBMSQQ010000167.1:0-3559 GCA_049423385.1 Silvanigrellaceae bacterium
CGGCCCTTCTCGTTTCAAATACAGGATCAAAACAAGAGTTTTTTCCCTGACACCCTCCCGGCCAAAATTCCTAAATTCGCGGTCTCACTGGCCGATACACCCGAAGTTGTCCCGGGTGGCAACCGTGGACATTGCGTTGAGAGGTGTCGTGTGAAGGAATCAAGCGTGGTCAGATTCAGTTGCATACCATTGAGAAGCATTTTTGTTATTGCATTGATGCTGTCCCAACTTCAGTTTTCACCTGTGGCACGTGCGGAAGAGGGAGCCGAAGCTGCGGCGGAGGCGCCCAAGGCTGAAGCCGAGGAACCGGCAAAAGAGGCGACTGAAAAACAAGCTGAAACGGCACCCGCAGCGCCTGCGGAAGCAGCCAAACCGGCGCCGCAGATCAAACCTTGGTCGCTTTCGGTGGATCCCGTTTTCAAGGGTCCGCTGATCAAGAAATTTGCGACACCCTCAGACCTCACCGGCCGGGATCGTCAGATTCTGGAGAACCTCGACTACAAACCAACCGGCACAAAAATGCGTCTGGACCAGATCCGAAAACTCACAGGTGATTTGAAGAAAGCGCCGATCCGCTCGGAGGCTGCCCTGAACGCGTCACTGTCGATGTTGAGACTTTATGAAGAACAAGGAATGGTCTTCGAGTGGATGCGTGTCGTTGGAATTGCGGACCCGAAATATCCCGACCTTGGCGCGACACTCAAAAACATTCGTCGTCAGCAGGCTCAGCGTTATCAGGAATTGATTCTCAATTATCCAAAAAATCCCAATATCAAGCAGTGGAAGTTCAAACTCACCGTGGCTCGGCTCAAGCTCGGTGACCCGAGTGTTCGCGATGAGGCTGTGGCGATGCTCAAGACGCTCCAGGGAGCTGAACAGCATGAACTTGCGGCTGTGGGTGTCACCCAGGATGCCGCTGCGGGTCGGCTGCCGAGCCCGTTTGGCAACATTGAGCAGATCATGCAAAGCAGCACGGATCAGTACGAGGGTGCAGCGTTCAAACTGATTCTTGCGGAACAGGAAATTGCCAAAAACAAAATTCCATCGGCAGTTGCACTTTTGCAGGATGTGATCGCGACGTCCAAAAACATCCGCAAGGGCGACAAGGAACAAACCCCGGGAACCATTTTGCAAGCGGCCGCTGCGATGTTGATTGAGGCTGCCTTGAAGACCGGAACAGGAGTCAACCAGGAAGTTTATCAAACTCTGGTGAACAACGATCTTGTTGAATACGCACGTTCATACCTTGAAGAGGTTGCACTCAAAATCTACCCCAAAAATCTTGCTTCCGCCTTGAAGGCCTACGGCGACGCGTTGTCTGCCGGACAATCGAATGATGCCTTGAAAATTCGCGTCGAGACACGGATGCTTGATCTGACGATTGCATCCAATGATCCCCGCATGATTCTCATCGCCTGGGAACGCGTTGTTTCGCGTGGAATCCAGAAGACGACAAGCCTGGATTCGCAAATGCTTCAGTCCATGAATATTGTGATGAGCCAATTCAAAATGAAGCCGGACAAGGATCTTGCACTGCGTATCGTGGCAATGCACGACTCTTTTGTGCGCGGGTTTGAAGCCTATGCGACGCGCGAAGATTATGAATTGCGCATGATTGATATTCTTGCCCAAACACAGCAGTACAGTGAAGTTGGCAAGCGAAGTGAAAGAGCGGCAGTAAAGTTCAAGGACAAAATGAACCGGATTGCAGCTCTGCAACACAACTTGAAAGCTCGTCAGCAATTGATGGGCCTTGGCCCGGTCATTAAAATTGCAAGTGGACAAAAAATCGTTGGCGAGCCCGCCATGGCGGCAGGCTACATTGCAAATGCAGACAAGTTGCGTCAACTGCTTTCAAAATTTGAGGGTGACGATCTTCAGTACACCGCAGCTTTTGTTCAATTGCTCACGAGCACCAGCAAACAGGTGCCGTTGGCACGTTTCGAGGAAGCATTCACGCGTGCGCCGCGCAACGCGCTTGCAGCCGATTCGGCCAGTGTTCTGCTTGAATACTTGATCCAGAAAAAAGAGTTGCTTGATGCAGAAAAGTTTATCAGAATCATGATGAAGAACAGCATCGTTCCATCGAAGGATCCCTATCGTTCACTTGCAAAAGTGCTCGAAAACGTTGTTTTTGAGCATGCCAAACAGCTCTTTGAATCCAAGCAGTATGACCAGGCCGGGATGCGTTTTGCAGCATTCCAAAAGGAATTCCCTGGTTCCGCCAATTCGCCTGTGGCCCTGGAACGTTCCGGTGCTGCATTTGGGTTGGCAAACAAAATCGATTTCTCGATGTCCGCCTATGATCTCTATCTGAAACTTTACCCAAAAAATCCACAATCCAAGGAAATCCGCTGGTCGGCCGCAGAGCTGGCGCGCAATTCCAAGTCATGGCAAAAGGCGGCTGAGCACTACCAGTTCTATGCTCAGCTTCATCCCGAAGATGGGCTGACAAGAAAGGTCTCATTGCGCGCTGCCGAATGTTTCCGCGACGCTGGAAAAATTCCCGAAGCGATTTCGGAATATGAACGCTATTTGAAGGTCGTCAAGACGCCTGCTGAGCAAAGGGTTACCCTCGAGGCAATTGCGGGCCTTGCGCAGAAAGCGAACAACGGCGTGATTGCTTTGAGTGCCCTTGAACGTCTTTCCAAGATTGTCACGGTCTCTGATGACGTCATCAATGTGAACTTCAATTTGCTGATGGTCTATCAAAAACTGGGTCGCGACGAGCAAGCAAAAAAGGCAGCTGGTCTGGCTGTATCAACTCGCCCTGCAACGGCAGATGGTTTCAAGATTCAGGCGAAGGCAAAGTATGCATTTGCCAAATTCGAGGTGAATGGACTGCGCACACGTCAGGTCATGAACCAGAAGGATCTCAAGGTGGCATTGCAAAATCTGGTGAAGGATTACGAGCGTCTCAAATCAAACCTGTTGGCACCATGCGAAATTCCTGGAGTGGACTGGTGTTCGTTGGGATATTTTGAAGTTTCCAAGCTGTCGAGTGATCTAGGCAAACTGTTGGCGGTCGTCGAGCCTTCCAACGACCTCGATGAACAGGTTGTCTCGGAACTCAAGTCGATGATTTTGTTCAACCGGGACAAGTTCAAATCTGAAGCGAGAAGTTTTGCATTGCAGGCTGAAGATGCCCTGAACTCTTCTGGTGGACCGGATCAGGAGTCCATCGAAAAAATGAAGGTGTACATTCAGCAAATCAAGCAGAGCCGAGATGATGAGGGCTCTGCTGCCGGCGGAGGTGGTGGAGGAGGAATGAGCGAAGGTGAATTTTGATCCAGAGCTCTTCGCACGGGCAGCATGCCTTGATCCTTTCAGCTGGAACATTTTTCAAAATAGACGTCGATTTTTGCGGCCTCGGGAACGTTTTTCCCCCCTGCCCTCAGCCATGTTTCCTGATTCCTGAAGGGCTCGCCTTTCGCCTCTGGGGAATTGATCTTTTTGCCTTCCAGGGTGAGGTCGAGACCAATAATTTGAGGCTGACCACAAGTCATGCGTGGCATCGGAAATTGAGATGACGAGCCTGCGGAGAGGATGATGGCTTCGT
>JBMSQQ010000168.1:0-3533 GCA_049423385.1 Silvanigrellaceae bacterium
GCCAGTTCACCATCGCCAACAACGGCCGCATCCGCCCCGGCCGCACCGTTTCCCCCTCGCTGCGCTGGCTCCACGAAGGGCCCGTGTGGAAATCCGACGCCGGCGTCAGCTACGGCAACTCGCGCATCCACTACCAGGACATCGACAAGGGCTTCTAGTTGCGCGGGAATTCCCAGACAGGGCGCTGACACGCAACCGACAAAAATGGATTCGGAAATTCAAATCCACAACGGGCGCCAAATTCTGCCGCCAGAATTTCCGGATGAGAAATTCCCAATTCAATTCCGACAATACCCGCTGAATCCAGCAGTCCTGAATTCCGCAAGGTGTCCAGAAGGCGACGCGGCATTTGCCAACCTTCCAGTCCTCCCACGAGTGCAAGCCGTGGTTCAAATTCCTTGACCGTGGAATCACACTGGTTCCATTCAGACTCAGAAACATATGGCGGGTTTGCAACAATGATGTCGAAATTGGACGAAGCGCAACCGGAGTACGTTCCGACATCGAGAGCATCGCCATGTCTCCATTCAATGTTGCCAACCTTGTTTCGCTCGGCATTCAGACGGGCCACGTCCAATGCGTCCAACGAAATGTCGACACCAGTGACGGTGGCTTCTGGAAAAGTCTTTGCCAATGCGATCGCAAGACAACCCGAACCGGTACAGATATCCAGAATATGTTTGGGTTTGCGTGATTCATGTTTGCAAATGGCAAGAACAACATCCAGCAAGGTTTCTGTCTCGGGCCTGGGAACAAGCACACGGCTGTCGACGTGCAGGTCGAGATCATGCCAGAATTTTTGATTCAAAAGGTATGCAACCGGCTCACCGGAAAGTCGCCGCCGCACAAGCTCACGCAATGAACTTCGCTCCGACTCCAGAAGCGGACGATCGAGTTGGGTGTAGATTTCAACCTTGCTCAGGCACAAAACCGAACCAATCAGGAGCTGCGCATCGAGAAGGGGAGTTGGAATTTGTAGACCAGCGAATTTCTGGGAGGTCCAACTCAGGACGTCACGGACTGTCCAAATATCTCCTTGTCGTGACATGCTCACCCCAATTCCCGTTCGGCCTGCTCGCGCAGCAATTGTTCCTGATCGAACGCTGCAAGACGAGAAAGCATATCACTGATGTCACCCTCCATGAAATCGCCGATCGCATGGGTCGTGAAATTGATACGATGGTCGGTCACACGGCTCTGGGGAAAATTGTAGGTCCGAATCCGCTCGGAACGATCACCACGTCCGACTTGGGATTTTCTCTCGGCCGCAAAGGCTTTCTCCTGCTCAATTTGTGCCTGTTCAAGCAACTTTGCTTGCAGAATCTTCATCGCCTTGGAGCGGTTTTTGATTTGCGAACGCTCATCCTGACAAGCCACAACAAGTCCGGTGGGAAGGTGTGTGATTCGCACAGCAGAGTCGGTGCGGTTGACGTGCTGCCCGCCAGCGCCACTGGCGCGATAGGTATCAATGCGCAGTTCGGCTTCATTGATATTCACTTCAACGTCTTCTGCCTCAGGCAATACGGCAACGGTCACTGTTGAAGTATGAACACGCCCCTGGCTTTCGGTGGCGGGAACGCGTTGAACACGGTGCACGCCGCTTTCATACTTGAGAGTCCGATAGACGTTTTCACCAGACACCAATGCGATGACTTCCTTGACACCACCGAGCTCGTTTTCATTCAGCGACATCAGCTCGAGTTTGAAACGGTTTCTTTCGCAATAGCGCGAGTACATGCGAAAGAGTTCCCCGGCAAAAAGGCCAGCCTCATCGCCGCCTGCACCAGCGCGAATTTCCAGGAACACGTTGCGGCTGTCGTTGGCATCCTTCGGAAGCAACAAAATGCGCAACCCGTGTTCTTTGGCGCTGAGCATCGAACGCAATTCAACCAGTTCTTCACTGGCAAGTTCGGCGAACTCGGGACCACCCTCGTTCAAGAGATGCTCGGCATCGTCGATCTGCTTTTGTATCGACTTGTAGCTGCGAAACTCGGAGATGGTGTCGGTGAGCTCGGAATGTTCTTTGCTGAGCTTTCGGAACTCCGTCGCATTGCCCGACACGGATGGCTGCTGGAGCAAATTTTCGATTTCCAAGAACCGCCGCTCGAGGCGAGCGAGTTGATCCACCAGCGCCATGCGGAAACCTTCTGGGGTGTTTCAGAAAACATCAAAGCCGGCCACAAGGACCGGCTTTGAAATGCTTCCGATGGATTTACTTGGCAGGAGCCGCAGCAGCTGTCTTGCCATACTTGCGGTTGAAGCGCTCAATACGTCCGGCTGTATCCACAACCTTGTGCTTGCCCGTGAAGAACGGATGGCAGTTCGAGCAGATATCGACCTTGAGCTGGGGCTTTATGCTGCGGGTCTGGAACACATTTCCACAAGCGCAGGAAACCTCACAGGGAGCGTACTTTGGATGAATTGAATCTTTCATGGCAGAACCTCATTTTGAGCCGGTGGCGTGTACACCAGCAGACGAACCTGGACTGTATGGGCAACCCAAGGCGGAAAAAACCCCAATGATGCCCCAGAGCCGAGCGGAGGTAGCACAGAGGCCAGAGGGGGTCAACAGGGTTCTCAAAGAGCCTGAGAACTTTAAGTGACTATTTTACACTTGACCTCTTTTCAGGTATCGAAATCCCAAGATTAAGGCTATTCGACGACCGAGGTTTCATCCTCCAGAGGGAGCCCCAAAATGACACTCGTTTATTTCTTCGGACAGGGCAAAGCAGACGGCAACGCACAAATGAAGGCTGAACTGGGTGGCAAGGGCGCAAATCTTGCTGAAATGACCTCTCTTGGTCTGCCGGTGCCCGCAGGATTCACCATTTCGACCTCCGTTTGTATGAACTTCCTCTCCAACGGCGAGAAGTTCCCTTCGACCCTGGAAAAAGAAGTCGAGACCGCGCTGGCCAAGATGGAATCGGCCATGGATGCCAAGTTCGGCAGCAACGAAAATCCGCTTCTCGTCAGTGTCCGTTCGGGGGCCCGAGTGTCCATGCCCGGAATGATGGACACCATACTGAACCTTGGTCTCAACGACAAAGCTGTCGAAGCCCTCGCCCGCAAATCTGGAAATGCGCGATTCGCCTACGACAGCTATCGACGTTTTATCCAGATGTTTGCCAACGTCGTCAAAGGCCTTGATTCCCACATTCTTGAGGACGCCCTTGAGAATCTGAAGCAGCACCGCGGAGTGGTCGACGACACCGAACTGAACGCACAAGACCTGCAGCACCTGGTTGAAGACTACAAAAACATTTACCTGCGCGAGTTGGGTGAGACCTTTCCACAAGAACCCAAAAAGCAATTGTGGGCAGCCATTGGCGCCGTGTTCCGCAGCTGGAACTGCAACCGGGCCAAGAAATACCGCGAAATCCACAGCATTTCCAACGACTGGGGTACGGCAGTCAACGTTTGTGCCATGGTCTTTGGAAACATGGGC
Source organism: Silvanigrellaceae bacterium (assembly GCA_049423385.1). Taxonomy (GTDB): domain Bacteria; phylum Bdellovibrionota_B; class Oligoflexia; order Silvanigrellales; family Silvanigrellaceae; genus RFOM01. The sequence goes on from JBMSQQ010000168.1 coordinate 3,446, forward strand.
GAAAGCAGCGCCACGGGCGTTTGTTTCACGCGCGATCCTTCCACGGGCGAAAATATTTTCTACGGTGAATATCTCATCAACGCTCAGG
>JBMSQQ010000169.1:0-3335 GCA_049423385.1 Silvanigrellaceae bacterium
CCCCGAGGCATCCGTATTCCGGTAATATACATCGGATTTGCCGAGCTCCGGCGGCTGAATGTGGCAGAATGTTTTTCTTGTCCTGAAGGAGAATCGAGATGGCCCGCATCCTCGAATCATCGAGCTTCCAGAGGGGCAACTTGAGTCCGGACGTGTTGTTCAGGCGCCTGAGTGTTTCAAAAAAACCTTGCGGCGGGTTTTTCAGCAATCCGCTCTCCAGCAGGCTCCAGAGTCCCAATGAAACCGCCTGTCCATGTGATGGAACTGACTGGGTTGGATTGCCTGTGCTGAGCTCAAGTGACAGGGTTTCAACGAGATGAGCGACAGTATGGCCGAGATTCAGCATCGCCCGAATATTTCTTTCGAAAGGATCGGCCTGCACGACTCTGGCCTTGAATTCGATGTTTTCTTTGAGCAGTTGGATAACGCTTTCGTTCGCAAAAGCGGAGTCTGGTTGGGTTTCAATGAGTCTCTCGATTGAACAATACCAGTCTTCAAATTTTCCAGACAGCCACGAGTGCTTGATGATTTCTCCCACGCCATCCCGAACCATTTGCGGAGTCAATGTTTCCAGAAATTTTGGAATCACAACAACGGAGGCGATATCTGCAAATATTCCGATCTGATTTTTTCCAGCAGTGGCATGATTGACTCCTGTTTTACCACCAATTCCCGCGTCTATTGTCGCCAGGAGGGTGGTCGGAACCAAGACGATTTCTGCGTCGAGAAGACCGCCAACAAAACCCGCAACGTCGCAGCAAATTCCGCCGCCGACCGCGATTATCGCCTGGCAACTGCTCCGTGTGTTGTTGTACAAATCAAACACAGACTTGAGGTTCTTGCTCGACTCATTGCACTCCAGATGCATAACCTGAAACCCAAGATTTTCAGCGTCGGAAGCAATTTCCGGATGAAGTCGGGCAACCCCCTGATCGACGATGAGGGTCACTGTGTTTGGATTTAACGACCTGATCTTCGTGGACTCCAGAAAGCGAGTCCAAGCTGCCTCAATGATAATCCCGCTTGCCGATTTTTTGGGGTGTGGAGGGGGCAGTATTGTTTCTTCGTTGGAGTCGAGATCCCGGATTCCGGCTGCCCCGCGCTTGAAAATCCCGGCAGCAAAAAGAGCTGCTTCATGGCTGAATTGGCCAGAGTGGAACGGCAAAACATTGGAGCGTGTTTGCCCATCGGCAAACCAGATGTCGAGAAGCTTTTCTGCCTGTTCCCAGGTTTTTGGAGAGATGCGCTGCCGCTGTTGATTCATTTTTTTCGACTTTCAATAACGGCATTGTACAGATCTTTTGCATTCAGGTTGTGTTCTGCCGCCCACTTTCGGGTCAGCTCCTTGACCCTCAAATCCGGGTCATTTTCCAGCTGTTCGACAATTTGAACAATTGCAGCTTCAAGAGAAACCCGGACAACGGATTGCTGGGACTGAAGATGTTCCGGAAGATCAAAACAAATAACGCATTCACCGCGGAAATGTTCGGCTTTGGAGATTTGCTCGACAACGTCTGCAATGTTGCCGCGGATGTGTTGTTCAAATTTTTTCGAGATTTCGCGGGAAACACACACCATGACATCCGGTGGAAAGGATTCACCTGCAGTCTTCAAGGTTGCCAAAACCCGGTTGGGGCTTTCAAAGCAGACGGCGATGCATGGTGCCATGACTGACCAGCGGCGAAATTCTTGAGTCTGCTCTGAAGTCGAACGGGAGAGGAATCCTGAAAAAACGATGCGCGGGCGCAAGAATCCAGACGCTGCAATGCCAGCCACCAGACTTGATGGACCCGGTACTGTTTCCACTTTGATATTTGCATCGTGGCACGCATTGACGAACAAGGCTCCAGGATCGCTGATTGCGGGTGTGCCGGCATCACTGACAAGGGCTGCCTTGCAATTTGGGCTGTCCTTGAGCCGCTGAACGAGTGATTCGGATTTGCCACGCTCGTTGTGCTCATGAAGACTGACGAGCGAGCCATGGCGAAGGTCGAGAGCGAGAAAGAGTTCTTTGGTGCGGCGTGTGTCTTCACAGGCAATAAAGTCAACCTGAGAGAGAATATCGCGTGCGCGTTGCGACAGGTCGGCGAGTGTGCCGATGGGAGTTGCAACGATATAAAGAGTGGGCAGTTTGTCGGTCACTGGCTTTGCCTCATATGGATTCGCCAACCGGATGGACGCGGTTGTCCAGATTGGGTTTGGATTTGCGCTTGAGAAACTGGATCCCAAAAATTCCACACAGTGTTGCTCCAAGACCGCCTGCTCCGAGCAGCAGGGTTCCCGAACTTTCCGGAAAAGCGAACGCAACAATCACAACTGAAACTGCGGCTGCACCCTCAACAGCGACGGAATGGAAGCCAAGCAAGGAACTCCAATCCCGCGAATTGGAAAGTGTTTGGATGGCAGCGAGTCGGCTTACCCTGACAAATGGGACAAGCATGTAATGCAGTAAAAACAGGATGCATAAACCTGAAAGAAACACATTATAAGTCATTTTATCCTGCAAGAATGCGAAGGCACAGATCGGGAAAAATGTGATGCCGTCCCAAAGTATGGAGTGAGAGAATCGGCGCAGGTGATCGGCCTGCTTTGATTTCCAAAATGAGTTTGCCACGAGTGTGCCTGCAAAGAGTCCGCCGACAAAAACAAGGAGATTGATTGCCAGGGAGGCCGGTGGAAGATTGAGGTCCTTGCGCAAAAACGTGACGAGGCCAATTTCCACCGGTCCCATCAGCAGCAAGTTGTAGAGGAATGAGAAAATGAGGATTTTCAAAACTTCCGGATATTTGCCCACTGTCCGGATGCCCTGTTGGAACTGACGAATCGGGGAGTTTCCGGAAGATTCAGATTGAGAATCAACTTCAGAATGCAAATTCCTGAGCCGCTGTGAGTTTTTTAACAAGAGCAACGCTGCGCCGCTGATCAGGAAGGTTGAAGCATCCGTCAATGCAGCCCAAAAGAGCCACTCGATTTGAATTTTGCTGCCGGCAGGCAGAGCGGTCAAAAAAATCAGCGGAACAATCGCTGCCGCAGACAAGCTCGCAACATTGGCCCACAAATGGGCACGCGGAATATCCTCCGGATTGGGATACAACACGGGTATCAGGCAATGACGGCAGTTTTGAAAAACAATGGTCCCGATTTCAATCAAAAACTGGGCAGCGAGTAGAATAAAAACAACGTCGCGGGATTCCGTGGACTCACCCTGGAAAAACAAGAATATCGCGAATGCCAGCGTGACCAACAGACGGCCTGCATCTGCGGTGATGGCAACGGTCCGCCAGCGTTGCTGAATTTTTTGACTGATCCACGTGCCAAAAAGAAAGACGGGAATG
>JBMSQQ010000170.1:0-3328 GCA_049423385.1 Silvanigrellaceae bacterium
CCTTCAACTTTCCGGGGCTCAGCCAGCCATAATTCCCGCAGTACCCAACCAGTTCCAAGTTGAGTGAACCGATCTGGATTTTTCACTGTACTTTTGCAAACGCGCAAAACCTCAGGGGTCACACGCCCATGCCGTGCCAACCAGACAAATGAAACTGCAGACATTCTCTGCATCCATGAAGAGGCGTCATTACGCCATGAAACGATCTGCAAAATGGCCTTGCGATCACCGCTCTCAATCAGATGGCGAAAAACCTTTCCCGCCAATGAATCTGCCGTCCCCCAATCGAAAACATGTTCGCGGAAATCGGATTCAAACTGCCTTAAAAAATCATTCCCGAGTTCATTCCTGAGGGAGTGAAGAATACGCACTGCAATTCCCTTTTCCTCTGCCTGTCGGGAACCGAGAAGCAATCTGGCAAGATTGAGTCTCGCAGGGGTTGTCAGTTGACTTATTTGAGGAGTGAATCCCCTGTATAAAGAATCCAGTGCCGGGGTCTTGATGCCATGAAAACTGATCACTCCACGAAAATAGCGCTGAGCTTGCTCTTTGATTTTTGCATCACCCAACTCCACCAGATCGAAACGGATCGCCGCAGCAAGCGCGAAGACGTCTTCACCGAATCCGGATTCAACTCTGATTGGAACAATCTTTTCTTTGGATTTCATCAAGGATTCAACTTGTAGAAGACGCCACCCAATTGATCACAGCTCGCCCTGAATTTGTTTTCGTCGGATCCCGGCTCGCCCAGTTGCTTTTCAGGCTCAAGATACCACGTCACTTCTTCCTGGCCTGTGCCCTGGATTGACACCCGACACAACGCGACAGCTTTTCCTGACTCGCATAGACCTTCATTGAAGGAATAAAGCAAACCCGAGAGAGTGCCACCCAGAACACAAGCTCCCCTGACGAAATTGAATTCCAGCTCATTTTGAACCCTGAACTCATTGCATGTGCGCGCCATGTTGTTGATCGTTGCCGGGTCGAATCCGGGCGATGCTTCCAGAGCGAGTTGGCAGGCGACATTCAAAGGATATGCCCGGGGGACATTTGCCATGGCTTTTCCAGCTTCAAAAGTTCCTCCCGACACGAGCAACGCAATGAGGATCTTGAAACGAACCTTCTTCATGTGTCATCCTTTTTTGAATTTAATGGAAATCTTTTCAAACCATATCACCAGACAAGGCAAACAAAAAATCCCCATCGTGGCCGGGTCGGCAACCGAATCGCAAAAAACGGCCTCCAAACTCTTTTCACAATCCAAACTTTCGAAGATTGCCGCTCGAGTGATGAAACGAAATTTGACTTCACACCCCACCGCGAATAAACAGCCAACGAATTCCGTTCACTGCATTTCATACCGCAATGGGGAGAAACAATGCGCTCATCCAAATGGTTCAAAGCGTCGCTGGGTTGCGGCGTTCTGTTGACTACTTTCGTGGTTTCGGCAGAGCCTGTCGAAGATAAACTTGCACAGCACCTGATTCGCCAGGGTTACAAACTGGTTCAGAAGGTAGAATTCAAGCAAGTCGATGAAATCTCGGAACCTGTGCGCTTGAATCCCGTCAAGCCACGCGACGAAAAGCAGTTTATTGAAATGAACGAGCTCGTGGCTGTCACCGCCGGCGGCTATGAGTTGAGCAAGATGATCTCAGCCGAGGATCTCAAGGCGATCGCGCAAATCCGGATTTCATATGACGATGCACTCGATCCAAAACTGGGACGCATTCCCGGAAAAGATCCCATGGGCAATCCGTCGCAGGACGGTGTGCGCATGGACCCATTGCCAGGTCCAATCCCGGTTCCAGGTCGACCGATTCCGGGTCCGTTGCCGCGCCCTCTTGATGAAAACAACGATGACTCACTCGAAAGCGTTTTGGGAGCCGATGGTCGCACGCGCGTGACACCGGCCACTTCGTATCCATGGGTGACCATCGGCCGCATCGAACTGGGTTGTTCCGGAGCACTCATCGGCCCTCGCCACGTGTTGACGGCTGCTCACTGCGTTTACGACACCGACTCGGACTCGTGGATGAGCAATTTGGATTTCTCGCCCGCACGTGACGGCTCGTCACGCCCGTTTGGCAGAATTCCATGGGCAATCGCGCTCACCAAGCGTGGCTGGACCGAATTTCACAGCACCGACTACGACTGGGCGATGATTGTTCTGAGCGAACCCGTTGGCACAAGAACCGGCTGGCTCGGCTACGGCTACAACACGGCTGACACAAGCATAAATCTGAATATTTCGGGTTATCCCGGCGACAAGCCAACTGGAACGCAATGGCGTGCCTATTGCACAGGAGTTCCGTTCAACTACAGCCTCGACAAGGTCAATCACAAATGTGACACCTATCCTGGCCACAGCGGTTCACCGATGTGGAAATTCGTGGCTCCAAGCTACCGCAGCATCCGCGCGGTTCACACAAATGGAGCTCCGGGTGGCTTCTACACGACAGACTCGGAATCCAACCGCGCCACTCTCATCGATGCTTTTGTGTTCGACACACTCAAGCGCTGGAAGCGTGAGAATCCCTAAAAGTCGAAATAACTCTTGATAAGATGGCAGGGTTGGGTGAACCGAGGTGTTCGCCCAACCCTTTTTGAATCTTGAGCATTCCGAAGGTGGCTCGGGCGCCCACCATCGCAACCACCTTACGCGCGTTGGGACTCGCTGTGCGAGCGCCTCCCAATCCTTCAGCTCGATCCCGATCACTTTTCGAATGCAGTCATGATTGTACGGGAGCAGAGAGAGTGCTCTCTGAAAATTTACTGAAGTCTAGGATTTTTCGGATAATTGTCCTAAATACGAAGCGATTTAGGCCAATTTCTCTAATCTATTTTTTACATTTAAAAAGTTTTTCAGGCTTGCTGTGCTTATCTTTCGCTTCTTGTGGAATTCCGTTCCTGGAGTTGTTGATCCCATCCACCGCTGCCTTTAGCCCTTTGTGCAAATTCAAATAAGGGGAGTGACGGCAGTGAAAAAGAATCCGATTCCATTGCTTATGCTTTGTGTTTTGTGCGCGGTGGCGTTGTTGGCGCCGGTGGGAACCGCCACCAATGTGGGTGGTGCCATCAATACTGGCGATACCGCCTGGATGATTGCGGCCTCGGCTTTGGTGTTGTTCATGACGCCAGGTTTGTCGTTCTTCTACGGTGGGATGGTGCGTTCCCGCAATGTGATTTCAACCATGCTGCAAAGCTACGTCTGCATGGGGCTCATGAGCCTTTTGTGGGTGGTGATTGGTTTCAGCCTTTCGTTTGGTGATTCGATTGGTGGCTTGATTGGAAACCCATCGACCTACTTCATGCTGAAGGGTGTGACGGG
>JBMSQQ010000171.1:0-3277 GCA_049423385.1 Silvanigrellaceae bacterium
GGCGGTTCAGGCTGTTTGGCCGCCTTTCAACATAAGGAAACACGCAATGAGTGATCTCTCCAGCACGGCCAACAAGTTCAAAGCCATCGAAGCTGCCTTCTCAGCCATTGAGAAACAATTCGGCAAGGGCAGCATCATGCGCATGTCGGGTGATTCTGTGGAAACAGGTGAAATCATCACGACCCCCACAGGGTCCCTGAGCCTGGATGTCGCCTTGGGTGCTGGCGGATTGCCGCGCGGCCGTATCGTTGAAATCTACGGAACAGAGTCGAGCGGTAAAACCACTCTCACCCTCCACGCGATCGCTGAATGCCAGAAGGCAGGTGGAGTGGCAGCATTCATCGACGCAGAACACGCACTCGATGTGAGCTACGCCCGCCGCATCGGCGTGAACACCGCTGACATGTTGGTGTCACAGCCTGACTACGGCGAACAAGCCCTCGAGATCGTGGATATGCTGGTCCGCAGCGGTGCTGTGGATCTGATTGTTGTCGACTCCGTTGCTGCTCTGGTTCCTAAAGCAGAAATCGAAGGCGAAATGGGCGACAGCCACATGGGCTTGCACGCTCGTCTCATGAGCCAGGCACTGCGCAAGCTCACAGGCTCCATCTCAAAGAGCAACACCACAGTTATCTTCATCAACCAGATTCGTATGAAGATCGGCGTGATGTTCGGCAACCCCGAAACGACCACGGGCGGCCAGGCGCTCAAGTTCTACTCGTCACTCCGCATGGAAGTACGCCGTGCATCTGCCATCAAGAATGGCGACGAAGTGATCGGCAACCGTACACGCGTCAAAATCGTCAAGAACAAGATCGCTGCTCCATTCCGCGAAGCTGAATTCGACGTGATGTTTGGAACAGGCATCAGCCGCGAAGGCGATGTTCTCGACCTCTCTGCAGAGCACGAAATCGTGCAAAAATCGGGAACCTGGTTCACCTATGGCCAAGAGCGACTCGGCCAAGGGCGAGAAAATGCCAAAAACTATCTCCGCGAACACCCAGAAACAATGGCCAAGATTGAATCAGAAGTTCGCAAGAAACTTCTGAGCAAACCAGGCCAAGATACGAAGGCAGCAGAAAAGAAAGGCGCGGAAGCTCTCCCACCAGCAACCAAGGCAATTCCGGCAGCGACCTCAGCCTCCAAGGGAGTTGCTGCAGCAGCCCCTGGCAAGCGCACAGGTGCAAGCGCCACAGCAGACTGAATGGTGAATTGACCAAACCAGTCTGCAGCACTGACCTCAGACTGGCACCAACTTCCAAGACTGTTTTGACTTCCATAAAACTGTCAAAGATTCGTTCCCTTCCGAATCAACGCAGAGGCTCCAGACACGGGGCCTCTGTTTTTTCATAAAGATCACTTATGCTCTTGGGATTATCAACAAGAACCAGGGAGAGCGTAAGACACATGCCAGTTCTGACAGACTCAACCAACCACAAAAGCTCGTCCGCGGAACAACTGGCGCATCTGTCTGACCAGGTTCATTCCAACAGCGAAAACGAATCGCATGAAGCATTGAGTGAACTCGCCAAACAAGGAAGCAACGACGCAGCACGAGCGTTGATCGAATCCTATCAAAACTGTCACTGGCGGGACACGCGCATCAATATCATTCGAGCCCTCGGACGCAACGGCAGCTCACGCGCGATCGAGTTTTTGCTGCGACTTGCAAATGACAATTTTCCCGGCAAACAAAACGAAGGAAAAGACAACGGCATCTGCCAAGAAACATTGCTGGCGCTCGGCGAAACGCGCGACTGTGTGGCTTCGACCTTTCTTTTGCAGCGCCTCGACTCAAGCCCGGTCTATTTGCGAGCGTGGATCGTCAACGCACTTTCACGCATTCCTGACCTGCGCGCGGCAGCAGGACTGCACTCTCTTCTGGAATCAAAAGAAAGTCATGAACATCCGCAACTCCTGCGCAACACGGTTGTGGCGTTGTCTGAAATGAAAGACACGGGTGCGCTGCAAAAATTCATCGAAATGCTCAAGCAGCGCACGCTCAACAACAGTCAGGCACCGGATGCCACTGCACTGACCTTGCTGTCGGCCATCGCCCAATTGTCCCGCAACGTGAGCGACATTCAAAATTTTGAGAGGTCCTTCGACAGCGAAATGCTTCACAGGCATTTTTACCAACAATGCCTTGTTCAAGTCACATTCCGTCAACAATGGACTCTGGAAGATTATCTGGGAAAAATCTTTTTCGCTGAAAAAATCCACCATTCCCTTCCCCTCGAACTCAACTCTTTTGCAGAGACCGATGTGGTCGAGGCCTTGTCGATTTTTGCTGCCGAGGAAAAACACTTCTCACGACTTTGCCTGACCATTGGTTCAGCACTCAATGCCGAGAACCTTTTGGAACGATTTGTGCGGATCGAAAATCTTGGCGCGGTGCAAGCCCAAACACTGTTGCAGCATATTGTTTTTCTGCGCAGCGAGCGTGCCAACTTTATCCTCAACACGATTGCTGGCAATCAACTTGTACCATTGTGGAAAAGCGAGGATTTCTCGCCGCTCATTGCTGGCTGGTTGCGCGCACTCATCTGTGTGCATGAAAAACCGCTTGAAGCCTTGTGCGAATGGATGGCCTCCGAGAACTTCCGGACATCTCACGAGCGACAGCGCATCGAGGTGATCAACGCATTCGTCAATTGTTGTCTGGTGCATAAGGTCGAAAACACGTGGCCCAAGAAACAGCTGCAGCTGCTCACCGATTTGATCAACAATGAAACATCAACCGCCGTGCTCGGGCGATGGTTGAGGGCGTTGGGGGAGATTGGTCTTGCGGGCCTGAAATGGAGTGATGCCCTGATGAATCGCATCACCCAGAATCCGCTTCTCCACGGCAGTGTCCTGCTGATGCTTGAAAATGAGGAATCACATCAGGGAACAGAACTACTGGATTCCATCGCGCCCACACTCAAGGACAACTCCGAACACACTCCACAATTTTTAAAGGCATGCTCAACCTTGCGCGAGAATGTGCCGTCTCTGCCCGACGACAACACTCTCAAGCTCGCCCTCGCCTCAACCAAGTTTGATGAAACACTCGCCGCCCTCACGTTCCTTGCCCGACATCCGCGACAGAATTGTCTCGACCAGGTTTTGAACCTCTGCGCATCGGATTCGCTCCCGTTGCACATCAAAGCCTCTTCCATCGTTGCTGCCCGGGCCTACCGCCACGAAAGAAGCATAAGGCCGTTGGAATCTTGCTTGCTTTCAACATCGAGGGTGCTCTCGGGCCGAGCCCTCGATGCGCTGCTTCACCTCGAAC
>JBMSQQ010000172.1:0-3230 GCA_049423385.1 Silvanigrellaceae bacterium
CGGCATCACGGGGATTTCTCCACTGACCGAACGCTCAGCGCTTGGAAAACGAATTGCAGATTCTTCACTGCAGGACGTCTACATTGCACTCATGACTTGCGATTGCCTGCCGCGACTGCAAACACGGCTCATCACCTCGTTGAACAGCGAACGGGGTTCATTGCCGCAAGCACTTGTCCCAGCAATTCGACGGGAAATACTTGGCAATCCCAAACTCAAGATACTCAACATAGTTCCTCGCCCTCTCGACGATGTTGTTGGTGGCATTTTTGCCGATGAACAATCTGTTGCCAAAGAAATTGATGAAGGACTGAGAGACAAGATCAAGGTCGCAGAGCCAGGTTGGGCTGATTTGGCAAACAGGCCCACGCTTCACCTTGATGGATTTGTTCCATTGCCAGGGACCGTCGCACCATCAGCGGGTCGAACGGCACGGATGATCGACATTTGGAGCCGATGGGCAATTGTTTTGTCGCAGGGTGGTCCCTGGAGCAGTGAGCGCTTGAAGATCAAGGACACAGACAAAGGCCTCCTTTGGAATGAACTCTTGAGAGCTCTTGCCGAAGGGGAGTATTTGTTTGGCTTGAGTGGTGATTCGGAGGGAGTTGCATGGGGAGGTCTGACTCTTCCCGTCGACTTGCTCATCAACAACCCCGGCCCATTTGATCCAAGAAGCAACTACAGCCAAATCCGATTTCTCTCGGGACAATTGGATCTGAACTTGCCGAGCAACAACTCCTTGAGTCTCGCGCGCAACGGTGGGGAGCGTTGGATCTGGCGACCAGGTCCTCCCACATTGGCTGAACAGGCCATCCAGTGGCTTGTCTCGGCACGCATGTTGAATCGTCTGCGCCCCGTCAATCGCGGTTCATTCACCGCATATTACGCGGCTTTGATTCCCGACGATTCTTATCAACTTCCGCTGGTGGTCCTGCCGAGTCTCGACGTCTTGCTTTCCGGCAGATTCATAAATGAAAATACACGCGTCATTCGCGCTTACCTGAGCGGAGAGCAGGTGGGAGGAGTCGAGGCTTCCACCCGCGACAAGGCAGATCCTCAAACGCTTGGAATGCTTCTCATGGCATTGCAAGCCTGGAACCTTGAACTGCAAAACGTTTCAGATCTGAATGTCTCGCGTGAGACGCTTGAGCAGTTGCGTAACGCACCCAAGTCCCTCAAGCTTGGTGCACAATTGATTGCTCAAACTCTCCTGGGAGAGCATCTCTTCCCGCGCAACACAACGTCATCATCGTCTGTCGACAATTCCTGGAGTCTGTATGGCCGCAACCCGGACTCGTCTCAGGTGGAACTTTCCCTGAGGGATCACGCACAGATTGTTTTTGCATTGACCAGTGCTGAAAAGAATCTGATGCCAAGTCCGTTTCTGCGCGGGCGGATTGCGCAATTGGCGGCTGGCATGCAGCAGCGTTGGCAGGAGAATAGATCTTTTGATCCGGGAAAGGACTCATTGAGTCAACAAATCTGGCTGAAAACTTCAGCGGATACCTTTATTGCAACATATCCCGACTCTCCAGTGGCTGCTCCTCTCGGGACTCTCTCTTCTGAGGTCGGGGCCACGCTGACGGCATTCGAAGAGATTGCAATACAATGAAAACACAATCGCAGACGGTGCCATTCAAAATAAAATTCAGCCTGACAACGTTTTTGATTCTTGCAGTTTGTTTTCCAAAAAAAGCTGAAGGACAATTTGCAGGTGTTGTTCCGCAGGGCGTGCTCGCGGTTGTCGGGGCACACCGCACATACTTGGACCAAAACAGCACCTGGAACGCAAAGGGAGTGCGAACTCCCCTTTCGAACAAGGCACAGCTCAATTTTGATGGCGAGCACCTGTTGCGCGGAGAGGGTGGAGCCAAACTCCAAAGTCTGGCCGAAATACTCAAGGGCTACGACAGCAATCCCGATGACCCGGGAAGTGTTGTACGCCGCCTGAATCTTGGGGTGTTGAACGTCGGCGGAAGTGGAAAACTGAATATTCAATACTTTGGTCTTGCTCTTGGCCTTCCAAACAAGCAAAGCATCTATCTCGCAGCACCCATCGTCGACCTGCAGGTCAAGACTGGCTTTACCCTGACCGGAAGCAACAACGCATCTGAAATTCGAAATGAGTTGGGTGAACTTGCATACCAGCCAGTCAGGGACGGACTTGAAACAGCATCAAAGATCAACGAACGCGACATCAAGGCCAGTATCGAAGCCGCGGAGTACACCGGTGTCGACAGTTGGCGTTATCGCAATTTTGCCGATGTGATTTTGGGCTATGCGACGGAACTTGTTTCACCCAACCCGGCTCTACTTCCTGAAGGTGATTTTTCCCTTGAGGCCGAGGCATTTGTCAGTGCCCCGACAGGTCACGTCGACAATCCAGATGTGCTTTCGGATGTCTCCATAGGCAACGGCACCTGGGGAATCGGTTTCGGTTTGACGCCAAAGGTTTCATTCGAATCTTTTTCCCTTGGCATCGAGGCAAATGCGACGGCATGGTTGCCTTCGAAACAGAAAATGCGCATTCCTTTCAGCGACGAAACAATCATTTCGGCATCACGCCGTACAACAGTCAACTACAGGACAGCACCCAGTTGGGAAATGACCGCCGTGTTTGCAGGAAATTTCGATTGGTTTCAGCCACAGTATCGTGCGATGTTGAAGCGTCACGAGCGTGATTCCATTTCCGGCCCCATCAGTGGCAATTACACAGACCTCATGAAAGCCACTGAACGCACCCAAATCGAACATGCCTTGTGGCTCTACTTCTCAACCATCGACATGTTCAAACGCAACGAGTTTCCAATTCCACTGCGCTTCAAGGTGGCAGCAAACCAGATCATCAAAGGATTCAATTCATTCGATGAAACATTTTTCGAAGTTCAGCTTGTCGGATTTCTTCCGACTCCCTGGATGCCTGATTAGGAAAATTTTAAGATGGATGTTTTTCAGCTTGTCAGGGATTTTCTCAGCGGACAGGGAACCAGCCGGAGTTTCGAGGATCAACTTCAGACACTCGACAACACCGAGGTTCGCATTGCTTTGCTCGGACGCTCGGGAACCGGCAAATCGAGTTTGATGAATGCCCTTGTCGGCGAGCGTGTTGCAGCATCTGGTGCAGTTGAAACAACCACAACAGCTCAGGAATACAACATCAACGGACTTGTCTTTGTGGATCTTCCCGGCGGCGGAACGACCCGCTTTCCCTTCGACGAATATCTCGATTC
>JBMSQQ010000173.1:0-3105 GCA_049423385.1 Silvanigrellaceae bacterium
TAGTCGATAGCAGAGATTCCAGCGCACGACCAGCAGCGGCCTTGGAAAGATCCGCTTCTTTTGCGATCGTTTCAATCAATTCACTCTTGTTCACACACTGCTCCGTTGGTAAGTGAGTGTCAATTTTGGCAAACTGTCCTTCGGGATTGACCTAGTATTTCCACCCTCTTGTGTCCGATGCAATATTCCTCTTGACGGATTTCCCGACATTCAAACAACTCGTACCTGCGAAGGCAATCGCCTTCTTTTCTATAGTGCGCTAAGCTCTTACGATCCATCTGAGGAACAACATGATTACAAACATTTTTTTGTTGGCTCTCGCCATATGTCTGCCTTTTTCGACCCTGGCGCAGCACAACCACGGAGCTCAGACGCCCTATGCCGGGATGCAAAACCGAGCCATCAAATCGCTGTCCGACAACGACATCCAAGAACTTCGGCGTGGTGGGGGGTGGGGCCTGGCCCTTTCCGCTGAACTCAACGGCATGCCAGGCCCAGCGCATCTGCTGGAACTCAAGGACAAGATTCCATTGACTTCAGACCAAGTCACCAAGACCCAGGCCCTATTGGATGAAATGCGCAAAGCCGCTATCCCCACTGGCGAGCGCCTGATTGCAGCAGAGAAAGCGCTGGAAGCCGCTTTTGCAGCCGGCAAAGTGGATGAGCCATCGCTGCGCCGCTTGCTGGCCGAGGCCGAGTCGGCAAGGTCCGACCTGCGCTTCATCCATCTCTCACAGCACTTCAAGACTGTGCAGTTCCTCAAACCAGAACAGATCCAGCGGTACAACGTCCTTCGCGGCTATGCCGACGATCCCTGTAAGAACATTCCAGCTGGTCATAACCCCGAGATGTACAGGCGACACATGGGGTGCAGTTGACTGCTGCACCATAGGTTGGGAATTCCCCACACTGTCGCAGAACATTTGCGTATCACCTGCAATGGTGGAAGCCTGAGCAGACGATGCCCCTTTGTAGGGCACATGGGTGATATTGATTCCTGCCGCAATATTGAATAGCTCGCAGGCGAGATGACCTCCACTACCCTGACCCACACTGGAGTAATTCAACTTACCACTGTTGGCTTTTGCGTACGCGATGAATTCCGGGACTGTTTTGACGGGAAGATTGGGATTGATCAGCAAGTACATGGGGTACTTGATGGCAATACTGATCGGCGTGAAGTCCTTGATGGAATCGTAAGGTTTGGGGTTCTTGAGGAGCACGCTTATCAAATGCGCACTGTTGAAAAATTTGAACGCGTGCCACCTCATGTCTCCACAAGTGATACGCTTCAGAATGTAGGCAGTCGTGTGAATCTTGTCAACATCAAAGGCGCATTGATGGATTCAGGCCACGGACTGTCCTTCGAATAATGATCCCCTCGATAGCAAACTTAGGAGACAACTCATGGACACATGGAAATCAGAAATACGCGATGGCATGCTCATTGACTGGGATAGACCCATCGAGATGGACGATGGGCTTGTGTTGCGAGCGGACATCTTCCGTCCCATTCGACAAGGAAAATTTCCAGTGATCTTGTCCTATGGTCCCTACGGCAAAGGATTGGCTTTCCAAGAGGGTTACAAAACAGCGTGGGAGATCATGGAGCGCGAGAACCCTGATGTGATCAGAGGCTCCAGCAACAAATATCAAAATTGGGAAGTCGTTGACCCCGAGAAATGGGTCCCCGACGACTATGTCTGTATCAGGATCGATTCACGTGGTGCGGGAAGATCACCTGGATTCATGGATCACAACAACGCCCGTGAGACTCGAGATATTCACCTTTGCATTGAATGGGCGGCACAGCAAGCCTGGTCAAATGGCCGCGTTGGCATGAATGGCATCTCCTACTACGCGAGTAACCAGTGGCGCGCAGCCGCATCGAAGCCCAAGCATTTGGCAGCCATATGCGTCTGGGAAGGCTGGAACGACAACTACAGAGAATCCAACCGGCACGGCGGGATTGCGTGTTCGTTTCGAAAAAACTGGCTTGAAATGCAGGTGAAAACTGTCCAGCACGGTGTCGGCGATCGCGGCAAGCGGAACCCGATGACCGGTGAAACGGTATGCGGGCCGGAGACATTGTCAGAATCCGAGTTGCGTCACAACATCGAAGATGTATGGAAACGTATCATGGACAATGAAATGATCTGTGATTGGTATGAAGAGCGCTCTGCCAACTTAGACCTTGTAAACATCCCTCTTCTCAGCGCCGCCAACTGGGGGGGACAAGGCCTGCACACTCGCGGCAATTTTGAAGGATTTGTCCGTTCCAAATCCAAGAACAAGTGGCTGGAGGTTCACGGAGGGTCGCACTGGGCGCCTTTCTATACCGACTATGGCATAGGCATTCAAAAGAAATTTTTTGATTTTTACCTCAAAGGCAAGAAGAACGGTTGGAATAAAACCCCCAAGGTGTCCTTGCTGGTCAGAAGTCCAGGTGAAAAATTCACTCCGCGCTCTGAAAACGAGTGGCCGTTGAAGCGCACCCAATGGACCTCTCTTTATTTGGAACCGCAGAACAAAACTTTTTCACAATTCCCGTTAAAGCGAGCAGCACAGGTCGAGTACGACATGATGGGCCATGGCGTGACGTTTGCCTTTCCGCCACAAACACAAGACGTTGAGTTAACAGGGCCCATGGCTCTGAAATTATTCATCTCCTCGTCGACCATTGATGCCGACATATTTGCCATCGTCAGAGTCTTCGACCCACACGGCAAAGAAGTTTTATTCCATGGAGCTCTTGATCCCAAAACGCCTATTGCGCAAGGCTGGCTGAGAGCATCGCATCGCAAATTGGACAAGAAAAAAAGTTTGCCCTATCGCCCATGGCATACGCACGATGAAAAACAACCCCTCAAGCCAGGCGACGTGTACGAACTAGACGTTGAAATCTGGCCGACCTGCATTGTGATTCCCAAAGGCTACAGCCTTGCGTTATCCATCCGCGGTCGTGACTATGAGCACGATGATGCAGCAGCCGTGTTATCCAATATGAAAAACCCCATGAAGGGCTGCGGACCTTTCACCCATGAAGACGAGCAAGACCGACCCCCAGCCATTTTTGGGGGCAAAGTCACACTGCACATGGGGCCT
>JBMSQQ010000174.1:0-2904 GCA_049423385.1 Silvanigrellaceae bacterium
GAAAGATCTTGGTCTTCAGAAGTGAATCAATTTTCTTTCCGGCAAGCAACCTGGTGAGTGTTCCGTCATTGAGAAGATTTTTTGCTCCCCTCAACATCAGCCGCCAAGTTTCAACATTGTTTCTTGATCTTTCCTGGACGAGATCCTGCTGGAACAACCGGTAGAATCTGTCGCCGATTTTTGCCAGTTGAGGATTCTCCGCCCACTTGGTCTCTGGAAGAGCGGCAGCATCGAACAAGGTTTTTCCATCAATGGCAATTCCATTGGACCACTCAGTCCACAAACGCAGCATTTCCTCTCTGCGCTCAGGGTAAGTTTCCTTCTGAAAGACAGAACTGAAATTTGCATTGCGGGCAAAATCGGCCAACAGAACGGCCTGACCCACTGTTGCCTCAATACTGATGATTCGTGCATTGTCATCGCCTGCGAGCACCTCGCCGTATTGCGATTGGATGACAAATCTTAAAATTGCAGGTGTGACCTGCCATTCATCAAACCTGAGTCCGTTGAATGCCGGCAAAAAAATGAACGTGTTGATGACATCGGGAATTGCTCCCAAGATGACTGAAGTCTTTTGAGCGCGGCTTAAATTTTTTCCCTGAAACTGGACTTGAGCGGATTCAATCGAACTGTTCTCCAACATCGACATCACGACAGATCCAACAATCGAACCAGAAGAGCCACCCAACGAGACCACAGGTTCAATATTGTTTTCCAGCAAAGCCGTGTAGACGCCCACGTGACTCGGAAATCGTAAGCCGTTTCCCTGCAAACCAACGCAGGCGGTGGCAGATGAGTTTGAGGATGCAGCACTCTCGACCTTGCTGACGGTTTTTGGCACACAGGCTGAAAAGCCGAAAGCCATCAGACCAAGGACCAAGCCTTTCCATTGCATTGGTGACATCGAGATCTCCTCAAGAGTGGACGTGAGTCCAGTGGCAATTGCTCATCGATATTGGTCTATGGAAACCGATCTGCTGTGATTACTCAACACAATCGCCAAAAGATTGTGAAGTTAAAATAAAAGTATTTTCGGATAGTTGAAAACTGAGGCTTGCCTTGGCCTAAAACTCCGCATAGAGCCCGCTTTTACTGACTTATGTGCCCATTTCCGTCAACGTTCGGGGTTTTCATCATGCGCAATAGCAAATCGATTTTTGCGGTTTCCTTCGGCTCGATTTTGATTATTGGAATACTCTCTGCGTGCGGCACAAATCATTCGAATTTGAACAATTCAGAAATTTCGACTGTCGTGGGAAGGGGCGGCGCATTTTGGGACAATCGGGTTCAGTTCATAAATGCAATTCCGAATCCCAAAGACGAAACAACTTGCCTTTATGTGTCGGAATATGACCGCAAAACGGCTCCTCTCTTCGACAACGATAAAGTCCTCAGCAAAGAGCAACTTGAATTTCTGGAGCGGGCAGAACGTGAGTCCATCGCATTGACCAAATTTCCCGTTTCGGTGGCAGCACTTGATGCAGGCTTGTCAAAGAAGGAAGACCAGCGCCGAATCCGTGGAGGATTCAACAACGCAGTTGGTGCACTGACCACCTTTTTTGGACTTGGCAGCATTGTATTGATGTTTGCCGCATTGACAGGGCCCATGGCTCCAGGTGCTTTCTATGGTGGAATGACGGCTCTGCAGGCCATCGGAACGATGTTTGGCTTCAACGTCTTCGGAGCTTTCACTTACTCCTTTCTCACCGGAGCTGCAGGCGGAGTTGGCCTGCTTTCACAAGCCTCACGCGATTTCTCTTCGAAGAATTATGACGTTCGCAGTTCCCAGGCCGCCGATGGATTGAGTGCCACAAACCTCAACGTCACGCTCGCATTCTCAGAGGTTGCAAAAAGTCTGCCCGCTGCATCGAAGATTCCATGCCCGAAAAACATGACAAAAAAGGAAGTGAACCCGTTCCTTGATCAAATGAATGAATACCTGGGTCCCGCAACACTCGAAGACTTTGCCCGCATGGAGTACAACGTCACCAAGCGAACCCTTGATTCCGAAGGATGCAGTTTCAGCGCAAGAATAAAGGGAGAAAAGCTGACGTACAGCGTCACGCCCCGCCGGGTTTCGGGTGAGAAGATGTCTCTGAATGTTGCTGTCTTTGTCATCCAGAAGAGCGGCGCCATGAACCTCATGGGCGAGACCGTGATTGCAGAACAAATGGAATCCGATGGTCCGATTTTTAGAAAATTCGCCGGCGACACCGAGATCGGTTCGATTGCAATTTGGGTCGACAAAACTCACAGTGAAGGCCTGGCTCCGGCGAAAATCGCCCACAAGCTTCCTTCAGGTGAATTCCTCGGCAACGTAGGTCAAATCACAGGCAACTGTAGGCTTTAATCACTCAGGCAGTGCCGCCAATCCACGCTGATTTAGGGTGTTGGATTGGCACGACAGATGACGCCCTCTATTAGGCCGATGGCTCCACCCGTAGCGTTCTTAAGGACGATGCCTGCTACGGAATACTTCATCCCCGATGATGAGGATGATGGACAGGTGAACGGCGTTTTGGCTCCCGAGCCCGTAGCACCCCGGGTTACCTCCGCCCCAGGAGCTGAGTTGCTGAGGTCACGGCACTGAAGTTTGATGCCTTCGGTGTTGTTGGCTCCCGTCCCATAGGCCTGAATCGTTCCGACCGCCCTGAGCTGAGAATTGTTGGGATCAAGCTCGTCATCACCACAAGTGAATGTTTGAGTTGTGTCGGTTCCTGTTCCGACTCCTGGAGACACCTCCTCGATAGTCCCACGAGCTGACGATGTGAATGTGGCACAACGTAGTTTCACGTTTGCCAAATCTCCCGAACCGCCTCCAAAACCAGGTTGAACTGCCGTCGAAATTCCAACCAAGAGTTTACCTGTGCCGCAAACTTGAAGAATCTGACTTGTTATTCAAAT
>JBMSQQ010000175.1:0-2743 GCA_049423385.1 Silvanigrellaceae bacterium
GGTGCTGCTTGAACCGGAGGTGGTGCTACCTGAACCGGAGGTGGTGCTACCTGAACCGGAGGTGGTGGTGCAGGTCTTTCGCTTTTATTCACGACGAGTGGGCGCTCAATATCAACACTCAGCGCAACCTCAGGAGGGTTGATTTTGGCAGAAACAATAGGCTGGGACGCATCAGGCTTTTTCGCTGTTCCATTGGCAGGAGTCGGCACCGCCTTTGGATTCGGCTTTGCCGCCGGACGGTCGTCGAAGACCAAGTCCTCAGTCATTTCGCTGAGCTCTATGCCGGGCATTTTGTGCATCCCTCCCAATAGCCCGTTCTTCGGAACAAATTCAAAATTCTGAAGGGGCCTTTAGCTTTTTTTGGGAATGACGATACCTCAGCAGATTTAGAGGAGGTTCATCATGAACAACGAAACGGGCAGTTTTTCTTTGCGTGAAGAAGATCTGATCGCTATCCCGATTGAATCCCTCAGACCAAATACACCCATTAATTTCGATCTTTACGCCTCGGTCCGAAACAACCAGCAGCCCCAGGGTCCCACGAGCGACATCGTCCTTTTCGCGAGTGCACCTTCGAGCTGGAACCTGACCGAACCGGCATTGCTCAAGAAATGTGGTATCCATTCGTTTTTCATCAAACCAAGCGATCAGTCGAGATACAAATCGTATCTGACATCCGTCGGAACCGATAGAAGTGTTGACCACAGCGGAACACCCGAGTTCCGGATTTCGCAAATCCAGGACATTGGCTCACATCTGATGGAAGTTTGTTTTCACACGGGCATGGACAACCTGGCTCTTTCGCGATTGCAAACGGTTGCCGACGACATTGTTCACTGCCTCGAAGACGATCCACGCGCCGTTGTGCATATTCAAAGTCTTGTCGACCATGACATGTACACTTATTTCCATTCGACCGGTGTCGGCATTCTCTCAGTGGCAATGGCAAAAGCATTGGGAGAAACCCGCGCAGATATTCTCAGAGGCTTTGCACTGGGTGGCCTGCTGCACGACATTGGAAAAAGGGAAACTCCACTCACTGTGTTAAACAAAAGCGGCCCGCTTCTCGATTCGGAATGGATACTTATGAAGCGCCATCCGGAAGATGGTTTCAATGCCGTGAAGGAACTTGAAGTTCCGCAGATGGTTCGTGACATTATTCTTTACCATCACGAAAAACTCGATGGCAGCGGCTACCCACATGGACTTGCGGGTGAGGCCATTCCCATGGCAGCACAACTTGTCAGTATCGCAGATATCTTCAATGCCCTCACCACGACCCGCAGCTATCATCGCAAGCGCACCCGCTTTGAAGCACTCATGCTGATGAAGCACGACATGCAGGGCAAATTGTGGAGAGAAGGCTACAAGGCTCTGGTTGCTGCGTTGAGCCAAAACGACGATGCAGAATCTGCGGAATTCAAGAAGATTCAAGTCTAAGATGCATCTGATGGAACATTCCCACGACGACACATCCGGGAAAAGCTTGGGCGCGATCACGTGACAACTGAAGTTGTTTGCCGAGATTATTCGTTCGAACTGGAAAGCAGAGTGTCCACAGGCGTGTCGACACTTTTTTTCTTGTTGCAGTCGGCACAACACGGAACCACGTTGCCCGGCGATGTTGTTCCGCCCCGCGCAATCGGCACAATGTGATCCATGGTCAACTCTTTGAAGGCAAATTTTCGACCACAGTAATTGCAGAGCCCGCTTGCGGTTTTTTGCTGCCACCACCTGCTCTTTTTGGCCTCGCGAACTTTCGCACGCTCACGGCGAATGTGTTCTTCATCGGCAAAAAGATATGAGTTCAGTTCCATTTCAAGAAAACTCTCAGGGTTTGGTCAGCATTGCTGCGATATTCATGCTCAAGCTGTCGGGCAAAACCCGCGATGCCGCAGCCAACGCCTTGTTCGACATGCCCAGGACAATTCTGACATCACCGCGGGCAACACCTTCGAGAGCCTCGGACACAGCATCCGCGGAACGCATCATGCCGATTTTCAGCTTGTCCGCGTTGCCCGCGACTTCAAAAAACTCGGTTTCAGTTGGTCCCGGACACACCGCGCAGGCCCGAACGCCGGTTCCCTTCATCTCGAAAGCCAAGGCCTCGGTGAAGTCACGAACAAACTTCTTGCTGGCCGCATAAACCGCAAAATTGGGCATGGCAATAAAAGAAGCTGTCGAGGCAATGTTCACGATGGTTCCAAAGCCATTTGCCTTGAATGCAGGCACCGCATAGTACGACAACTCAACCAACGCCTTGATGTTCAATTCAACCTGTCCCAGCTGATAATCCAGCGGAATGTCGCAGAAGCGACCAATCTTGCCGAATCCAGCGTTGTTGATCAGCAAATCGACCCCAGTGCTTTCAATGACGGTTTTGAGCCGGGATCGTTCGTTTGATTTTTCCAGGTCGCAGGTGATGACCTCAGCCATGACTCCCAGCTTCTTGCACTCGTCGGCGAGCTCCTTGAGCTTGGCTTGACGACGAGCCACGAGAACAACATCGGTTCCCTGTTTTGCGATCTGCAATGCGAACTCACGCCCGAGGCCGGCAGATGCGCCGGTGATCAGTGCTTTTTTGTGATTGGCGAACGTCATTGGGGTGTTCTCCGGAAGTGCGCCGACGAGAGTGGCTGGCGACGATCTATTGTTCGTGTATTCCGGTTCCCGCTTCAAGATCCACAGCCAAAAAAAAGGCGGCCCGAAGGCCGCCGTCTCCTGCGAGACTGATTCCGCCCGG
>JBMSQQ010000176.1:0-2650 GCA_049423385.1 Silvanigrellaceae bacterium
GTGTTTTTCATGGACGAGCCAGTGGGTTGGACGCTGCGACAGTTGTCTCCGATTCCGTGATTTGTTTTGAAAAGGCCAAGGGGAGCCGAAAAATTTCGAATCTAAAAGGATTTTGGTTGCTGCTGATCGATACGGGAGACCGCACTTCGACCCGCGACATGGTCCGTCGGGTGGCTGAGCTGCGTGAACGGGATCCTCAACTCGTGACCGGCTGTTTCAAAAAGTTGGGAGCATTGACTCTGGGTTGCGAACTCGCACTTGAAAAAGGTGAACTTTTGACCTTGGGTTCAATCTTGAACGAGGCTCATACCTGTTTGCAGTTGATTGATGTTTCCACACCGCGATTGGATGCCTGTGTGCATCACTTGCGTCATCTCGGAGCATTGGGTGCAAAATTGACTGGAGGAGGTGGAGGCGGACTGGCGCTTGGAATTTTCGAAAACCCACCTGATTTGCAGCTCAATCACGCATGGTCGCATGCTCCGCATTTTCTGACATTTGTTCCCGCAGACAAAAGTTCATAGACTTTATCCTGCTGAAACTCGAAGGGGTCATGGATGGTCGCAGAACCAAGGCACGAACGTTCGGATGGATTTCGGGTTGTCTACCTGGGAACTCAACAGGTCATTGGACAATTGTCTTCCGATTTTCGTCGTGTGGGAGTCCTTCCCATCCCCGGAATAGACGGCAAGGGTGAAGCATTTGTGTTGAGCAAAGCCTTGGCCCGGCGCCTTCCGCAGGACATCGCTGGACATGAACTTATCGCACCAGCGACGGTTTATTTCAGTTCCGATTTGTTTCAGGTTGTAAACAACTTGCCACAGCTCGAGCCAGATTTGATTATCCTCGATGAAAGAGCGCACCTGGCCAGGAGCCGCAACGGCGGCAAGGCGATGGGTCGCAATAAAACGAATCAGGGGCAAAACGGGGATTTGGCCGTTCCGGATATCCATTCTGCAGAGCCACACGGAGACGTTTTGCTTGCTGTGCAACCTTCGGAGTTGAGCGGTTCAGGCAGCAAGGCACCTGCATTTGAAGACTTTCGTTCTGCCTTGAAAAGTTTTTCGCCCCGCAATTTTCATTATCCGATGCGTCGGGTTTTGGTCATTCTGCCGGAAAGCGAAGATAATCAGGTCCGTGCATTCAATCTTGGCCTCGCCAATGTTCGCGGTGTGTTGTTCGATCCCTCCAGTTCGACACACTTGTTTCAATTTGCGATCAAGCAATTATATGAATTCAGAATGTCGCAGCAGAAAAAGAGTTTGTGTATTTCGGGAGGTGGACTCGAGGGGTACATTTACTCCATTGGGGTCACCAATGCGCTCGATGATGCAATGGACTCGAGTGCTTGCAACGAATTTGATATTTTTTGTGGAGTGTCCTCCGGCGCAATTCTTGCCTCATTTCTGGCAGCAGGCACCCATTCCCACGACATCCTGAAGCAGCTGTACAAGAAACACGGAAAACTCGATCCGCTGTCGCTGCACGTGATTTTTGATCTCGCGGGTGGCGAAATTGTCTCGCGAATCGTTGGCGTGCTGCGCATGCTTTCCACTTTGGATCCAGGCGAAGTGGTTGTTCGACTTCAGCGACTTGTGCCGGTTGGTTTTTTTCGAGGCGAACGGCTCAAGGCATTTCTGGAGCGTCAGCTGTCGCGTTTGGGGATTCCCGACAACATTGCAGCGCTCAAGAAAGAGCTTTACATCAGTGCAACCGATCAGGACACCGGAGAACACGTTGTGTTCGGTGAAGAACCATGGCGGGAAATCAAAATCAGTCAGGCGATACGCGCGAGCACGGCACTGCCTCCTTTTTATTTGCCGGAGCGGGTCAATGGCCATTGGTTTTCCGACGGGCAATTGACAAGTTCATCCGATTTCAACACTGCGATTCGCAAGGGAGCCGGCCTTGTCGTCATGATCGACCCGATGGTCGCGTACACCAGCAACGCACCTGGTGCGATCATGCGACACGGTGGATATTTCACTGCGGTGCAGGCCATCAAAAGTCTTGTCCAGACACGTTTTGCATCGATGCTCAAACATTCCATGGATGTAAATCCGGATGTGGATTTCGTTGTGTTCCGGCCAACCGATGAGGTCATGGAGGCGATGGCGGGCAATCCAATGCGCTATCGCATACGCACGGAATTGGCGGAAATTGGTTACCGTGGAACCGTTCAGCAGATCCTCGTGCAATACGATTCACTGGAGCACAAGTTTGCAAAACACGGTATCCAGCTGAAATCAAAGCAGGAAATTGAATTGCTCCTGACTCGGCAGTTTTCCTGATTTTTAAATAAATAATTGGATTAATTGGGAATAATTTTCACCCTGTCAACAATCCGCCTGCATGATTAAATTCGTATCTTAAACCGCCGAAACCTCCTGTGTCAGTTTGAAGAAAGCGTCACCTGCACGGATGAGGTTTAGAACCATGGCACGCAAAGACGATCAAACCAGTTCGCAGTTCGACACCGGTTTCGGAGGTGGAACCTTCGGTGGAACATCGGGAGGTGGTTCGCCGAAGTCTCAAGCGCAAATGGGCGGAGAGTTTTCCTCCGGCTTTGGAGGCGGAACAAACGCTGTCAGCCAAATCTTCAGGGACGGCGGCGGTGGTGGTGATGACAAGCGGCGCAAGATGATGCTCT
>JBMSQQ010000177.1:0-2648 GCA_049423385.1 Silvanigrellaceae bacterium
CTCTGTCGGCGTCAATCCACTCGCCTTCCACGGTTTCAGCATCAAGGGTTTCAGCTTCGCGGACGTCTTCGGAATCGTCCTCAACAATTTCGGCATCAAGCACTTCGGGTTCAACCGGACCCTGCCGCGCCTTTGAATTTGCCTTCACGTTGCCAGACTTCGCGCGCGCCACCCGCACGAACGGCTTTTTCTTCTTGTCAGCCGAATCGTCTGCGCTTGCATTCGCTTTGCTTGATGGCAGACTCTCTCCCCGACGGCTCATCCGATTTACCCCAAAGGGAATGCGACCCCATGCCTGGACTTGGAATCATCTCAAACCCGTTCGCCAAAATAAATAAACGCGATCCGGAGCACAATACTCTCCTTTGGTACATTCTTGGCAATCGTGGTCAATTCGAAATTACAAATTCCTTGGCGGATCTCGGACGAGTCTGTGAAGAGTTCTGCGCTCGTGGATTGGATACGGTTGGAATTGTGGGGGGCGACGGAACCATCAGCTTGACGCTTTCCGCAATTGCTCAAGCATATCCCGCCGACAAACTCCCGCGCATTCTCATTCTGCGTGGCGGCACGGTGAACCTCCTTGCTTCCAACTTAGGCATCTTTGGCAATCCCAAGGATGTGTTCGCCGATGCCCTGGAGGCATATCACACCCCCAACGGCCTGGCTCAAATGTCGCTCCAAACACTCAGCGTCAACGGAAGGCTGGGATTTATTTTTGCAGATGGTGTCGCAGCCAGTTTTTTACGTGAATTTTATAAAATCAAATCATCCACTCTGGGCGCCGGACTTTTTCTCGGCCGCGTGCTCGCCGATGGGGCGGCGGCGGGGCATCTCACGGGAGCCTACAAGGATCTCTATTCAACTGAAGAATTGAATATCGATTGCCAACCACGGCCTTGGCCATATGCCAATCCAGCCAAGGTGGCCCTGCTTGCAGCTTCGACGATTCCAAAAATGCCTTTTGGCGTGAGACTGTTCAGAAACCTGAACACGCACAAAGAAGAGGCAGAGCTCTTGGCGATTCGTGCGGGTGAGCGCGAGCTGCCATTCCGAATTTTGAAGATGCTTCTCAAACAAGGAAAGATTGACAATAATATTGGCGAATCTCACGTTTTCAGCGAGGCCGTCATCACACCTTCGTCGACAATTGAACTTTCGCTCGATGGAGACATTCTTCAGCCCACAAATCAGCCCATCCGCATTTGCCTGGGTCCACGCTTTGTTTTCTGTTCTCCCTATGGCAACGTGCTTTGACTTTTTGAATTCCCAAGGGCACGGAGAATAGAATGTTCACGGCCTGCAATGAAATCATGCTCAATCACGAAGATGGCGACATTACGATCGAACATGCCATCCTCGCGCTTGACGCGCAGGTTTCCGGACACATCAATTTCATTTCAGGTGTCGGACCAAGTTATTGCGGTGGAAAAATAAGCGGAAAACAAATCCTGGTCAGCCATGAAGCGCATAGGATTCTTGCTCAAAAATTCCCGAAAGCTGCATTCCTGCCATGCTCCTATTTTCGCCCCATCGTCCTTGGAAATTTGCAGGTTGAATTGATTCCAAGCGGCCACAGTCCGGGTTCAAGTTTCCTGCGGGTCGAAAAAAAAGGTGATTCGCTTCTCTATGCATCACACTGGTCGAAGCGAACGAGTCCAACCCTCCGTCGTGCGGCGTTTCGCCAAGCGGACACGCTGCTTTTGAAATTACAAAGTGATCCCGCTGCTTTGTTCGCAACATCCGTGCGTCGGGAGCTCGACAGGTTGTCTGAATTTTGTGCAAAACTATTGCGCGCAGGCGAACGAGTCGTCCTCGTGACGGATGCATGTGGTGCGGCACATCACATTCTCGGAGTCCTGACTGAACAAAGAATCCCGATTTGTCCTGATAAACACCTTCAGGCTCTGTTCCAAGCGGAGAGTGAATTTCCAAATTTTTCAATTGCCACGGCCGTGCCACATGGCTCAGCACCCAGGCCTGCGGAGAACGCCCGCTGGAACAATGGCGCGAGCACCCAATGGGTCGACAATCCAGCACAGCAACCCTGTGTGATTATGGTCTCCAAGGAACATCTTCTCGCAAGACGACAAAGAAGCCTCCCGCAAGGAATCTGGATCTGGACGGGTCTGCATGACCAATTCAACGCCAGCCAATGCCCCTGGCTCGCACACGTGAATTTTGCGGACCAATTCACAACCCACTTTGCTCCAGACTTGAGCGAAATTGACGACCTTGTCCAAGAGGTCCGACCTAAACAAGTGCTCATCTGTGGTGAAGGAGCCCAGACGTGTGTCCACCATCTGACACGCAGGGGGATTGACGCACAGGTGTTTGCCCCGCCACGATTGGAGACACTGTTTTAGGACAGCGCCGCAGACCCGACTCCATCGTCGCGTCGATGGCGCAGCGGTTGCAGGGGAACTTTGCGGACAATGGCTCACGAAAAACGCGATTCGCAGCAGATCAACAACAGCTCCAAGCGCTCATTCAGCGTGCGAACAATGGAAATTGAGGACCTTGCCGAGGTCTATCAATTGGGCGCAATGAACTTCAAGGCTGACCTTTGGCCCATGCTTTATCGCAGTTGGGACGAGTACGAAGTCACAACGTTGTTTAACACCGATGGCGACTATTGCCTCGTTGCA
>JBMSQQ010000178.1:0-2584 GCA_049423385.1 Silvanigrellaceae bacterium
TTTCATTGATGCAAAGCTCACGGAGCAATCCGGATTTGAGACTTCCCTCAAATAACTCAAAAACCGCACGACGCTTTTCCGTTGGCAACTGGGTCAACACAACAGCCTGGGAACGAGAACTTTCTTCCGCGATGAGCTCGTAGATTTGCCTTGCAGAATGTGCCTTCAGGAAATCGAATACATCCTTGGTTCGCTGGGTCAGCTGTCTCATCTTGCCGGCCGTGAGTTTCAATTTGAGGCTGCGAAGCAAGGTCAGCTGCTCGTTGTCGCCAACCACGGGTGCATTGACGTGAATGTACTCTGCCAGCAAAGCAACTTCCTTTTTGACGTCCTCATCGCCCATCAAATCGAAAACAAAAATTTCTCCCAAAACCGAAACACACTTGGCGGAAAATTCAATTCCGTCCTCTCTCAGGATTCTTGCAAAAACGTCGCGGGCAACCTTGGGCTGGGAGATGAACATTTGGCTCAATCCATCCCGCAATGCCTGAATGTTCATTCGCATCGCCACTTCGTCGCTGACACCCATCGAGGCCACCGCAACATGGCGTGCCCTGCCCGGAGACAAAACGGCTTGGGCAGAAGGACGAACCGCGACAGGTTCAACTTCGCCTGCAATAATTGCGGATGGCAATTCTGTGGAAACTTCCTGACCAAACTCCTCGGATACAGGTTGGCCAACCCGTCCTTCGGAAATCAAATGCTGAACCTGCTTGCCGGTCAGGACAAACCGCAATGCCAATGCACCAACCAACAACAAAAGCCCAATCAAGCCGGCAACAAGAAGGACTTTTTCCTGGCTCCAGAAAGTTTCAATTCCGCTCGTGTTGAGGGTTTTTTGGCTGTCCCGCTTGGTTTCTGTTTGGGATGACTCGCGTGACTGACTGTTCTCGCGTGTTGCAGAACTTCGTTCCGAAACGGATTCCCGGTTCTTTTCCTTTTCCCGTTCCCTCTCTTTTTCGGTTTCTCTGCTGACACTGTCCCGCTCACGAATGATTTCTTTTGTGTTTGCAAACTCTCGAAACACCTTCAAGGCTCGACCCAATTTTTCAATACCCCAAGGATCCGCACGCATGTCATCCACATCTTTTTGCAGTTCCTTGGCTGCCCTTGGCATCGAAGTCAGCTTGACGTTCAGGATGCCTTGCCCATAGTTCTCGAGGTGCTCACGAACAATGGTTTCTATCTGGGAACGCCTCTGTTCATCCATATGGGTGTCCAGAGTCAACGTGACCAATGCTCCCGAAACAACCAGGGCCAACTTGCTGTCGCGGATGACCACGGCACGTCGTGACAAAGACGACTGCGCATCCTCCAGTGGAATTTTAATCGTCTTCAACTCGACGGTCTGCAGTCTGCAATCGACAGGGCAGAAATCATTCAGGATTCTTTCGATACTTCCCTTGACCAGTTCCAGCGCTTCAGTTTTTGCCTCGGCTTCTGCACGTGAATAACTGGGCGGGTCTGGAAGTGTCGTGCGGGTAAATTCAATCTCGACGGGTGCTCCGTATTTGCGTGCGGATCTCAGAAGGACATCCTGAATGCGATCCATGTTGCTCTTGCCGAGCCGATTGTCGATCAGGATTTCAATGTAAGATTTGCTGACGACAAAATTGCGCGGCGAGTTGGGTGATGTTTCAAATCCCAGGGACGCCGCAGTCGTGTCGAAGATTTCACGGCTTTCGACATCGAGTCCCAGCAAAGTGCAGCCATCCGGACAGTACTTGGCCAAATCCTGTTGGATCTTTCCGCGCAATTTGTGGGCCACATCTTCATCAAAACGGTTTTTTTCGACATCCAGGTTCGCAGGCACCGTGGCTGTCACCGCGGCCTCTGCACTTTTCAGAAATGTCGGACCGCCAGTTGCCATGCCCATGATCAGCAGCAAAGACTTCAGGAAAAATTGCGTCGAACGGCTGCGGCAGACTTGCCGATTCAACCGTTCTTTCACTCCGACTCTTTGAGTGCGCAATTTCACTGATACACCCTTATGACGACTCTTCTGTTTGAAGCTCTTGCCTGATCAAGGGTTGCTCCCGCCTTTCCAGCAATCGAAACCTTGGGACGCGAAGATCCAAAACCGGCAACACTCATTCTCTCCTGCGAGACACTCATTTCCCTCATCTTGTTGAGCAGGGCCACACCACGTGCACTGCTCAATGACCAATTGAGGTTTTCATTTCCAACATCGTCAGTATGTCCCTCAAAACTGAGGTAATATTTGGGATCGGTTTTTTTGAGAATTTCCAAAATCGGCGCAGCTTCCTTTGCAGCAAAAGAACTTAGCTTGTCGCTTCCCTGCTCAAATAGAACACCGCCAAGAAACTCCACCATCAATCCCGACATCCCAAGCTCTGTCACCACCGAATTCTGCAGGCCTCTGTTTTTTATTTCCAAATCGATTTGTTTTTTCAACTCATCAAGACTGTCGGTGCGTTGTTTGGTGATCACCTTTGCAACCGCATCAAACCTTTGCGCGTTGACCTGTGACATCGAGAGCATCAACACGAAAAGCGCCATCATGTTTGTGGTCAAATCGGCATAGGATGTGAGCCACAACGACTCCTTGGACTTTTTCCTGGAC
>JBMSQQ010000179.1:0-2140 GCA_049423385.1 Silvanigrellaceae bacterium
GTTTGCGCCCAACTCATGGACATCCAACGTCTTGCCATCGGCAAAGCGGACACGGGTCAGAATGCCTCTCTCCAAAAGAAGAAGATCAATCGCGTTTTGAAGCTCTCTTGCCTCAAGCCGGTCGAGTTCCGCCGCGACAGTTTTTGCATAAACACTGAGATTCTTGAAGGCAACTCCATATTTCGATTCAAAGCGCCTTTGCGCCGACAAACGAAAAAGACCTATCACGACAAATACGATAGAAATGGCAGCAAGTGTCATGACAACGAGAATCCTGCGGAACAAGCTGTGCCTACCGGCGAATTTTGTTTTTGTTCCGATTGTCAGCATCTCAATGCCCCTCACGCCGTTGCGCAATAAACATGTAGCCTGCACCGCGAATTGTTTTGATAAAGCGAGGATTTTGAGGATCACATTTCAATTTGGTCCGGAGCTTGGAAATCATCACATCAATCGAACGATTGTAACTCTCCCATTCAATGCCGCGCGTCTGCTCAATCAAAGAGTCCCGGCTGACAATCTGTCCGGCATTTGAAACAAGCTGCTCGAGAACCTCGAATTCTGTTGAAGTCAACAAAACAGCATTTCCATCCACCACAACCCCATGGGTGGAAGTGTCGATCTCAATGTCGCGAAACTGAAAGATCCGACTCGGCTTCCCGGCATCTCCCGACCTGCGCAGTATCGACTGCACTCTCGCGACCAATTCTCGAGGTTCAAACGGTTTTGCCAGATAGTCATCGGCCCCCAGCTCCAATCCCAAGACCTTGTCAGTCAATTCGCCTCTGGCCGTCAGCAATACAAAGGGGACAGAACTGTCCAAACGAATTTTCTTCATCAAAGCCAAGCCATCCATGACTGGCATCATGATGTCTGAAATAATAAGGTCGGGATGATGAGTCTTTCCCTGTTCCGATTGAAAAGCCGACAAAGCAGCCGTGGGATCTGAAAAATAGACGGTCTTGAAATTGAAATTCGCCAGATATTCACAAAGAAGAGCGCCGAGTTTCAAGTCATCGTCAACGATCCACACGACCTGACCGGAAATCCCTGGCGCGCCTCCCTTGTTCATACCTTCTCCCCGCTCATTTGCCTTTATGTTTGCTCTCAAACTTCTGAACCTTATCAGCAACCTTGGAGCGCTGGTCCGGGTTCAATGAAGCGTGCAGCTCAACAACAGCATCAACGATTGCGGGCAACTTTTCACTCAGGACCGACAAATTCGCCTGCAAGCTTTGATTCAATTTTGCAGAATCCATTTTTTCTTTTGCCAATTCTTCACGCAAGACTGCTTTTGCCGCGTCACGCTTCGAATCCAGCGACTGAAAGAGCTCCTTGACCTTTGCTTTGACGACGTCGAGCTTTTTATTTTGATCGGCGCTGAAATTCATGTGGCTTGAAACACGATTAGCAACCCAGTCAACGCGTTCCGCTGGATTCTTGCCATGATGGCTGCAAGCCACCATTCCTGAACTTCCCAAAACGATACCAAGGCAGGCAATAAGACGACGAAATGATCTTCCCGCAAACATAGTGACTCCCAAAATCGGACGAAGTTCTTCAAAGCCGGATGCTGCGTCCGAATCAGCCTTCCTGTTGTTCTCTTCGCCCAATCCGGAAAAAATAGAATTACCGTACAGTGAAGCTTTGTAACGTTTTGTAAATTACCCAATTCGACTCGGAATTTTTAACAAGAAAGAATTCGCGAGAATGCGAAAATATGCGGTCAACCGGGTGACATCAGCCGGTTGATCTTGGTGTCGAACTTTAGAAATATTCAGGGTCATTTAGTAGTCAATTGTTTCATGGGGGTCTCATGTTGTTCAAGAAGTCTTTGTTTGTTTGCGCAGCTGCACTTTCGCTCTTTGCTTCTGCATCCGCTTTCGCCAAGGGCAAGTCCAAGCTCAAAATCGTTCCCTACAGCGAAGTGGCCTGGAAAGACGTTCAAGGCACGCCGCTCAAGACTGCGGACCTCTGGGGCGACCAAACCAAGGGCGCTCATGGCCGATACCTCAAGCTTCCTGGGGGATTTGAGGCTGGCATGCACTCACACGCTGCCGCTTACCATGGCGTTTTGATTTCGGGCACATGGTTGCACTGGGAAGAAGGCACTCCAGTTGAGCTGCCTGCAGGTTCTTAT
>JBMSQQ010000180.1:0-2092 GCA_049423385.1 Silvanigrellaceae bacterium
TACTCAAGACACATCGAAATGCTTGGTGAAGGCGTTAAAAAGATCTTTGAGACAAGAGGAAATGGAGGTTCCGACGTTCGTATCAAGGAAACCGAGGATAAAGTGATTGAGGAAGTTTTGAAGGAAATTGAGAAGCCTTGATCTAGTCAATCTCGCACGCCATTGGATGCCCATTTGGTTTCAGAATATTGTGCTCGTCTTTTTTTCAGCGGTTATATTGATGTTCGAGGGCTATGCCGAACGACGCGCAAGGGTCTATTCAGATGCGCTTCGCGATGTTCATGATTCTTCGCTGAATCCTTAGGGCTGATTGTCTTGTGACCGAAGCCGTGCCCACGTGGTCACAAAGACCCGCAGTCTTGCGCGAAAGTTAAACGGCAGAGACATCGCTTGACTCGTCTTGGACAAATCGTTGCAGGACTGAGGGATTACCTCTCGGACCTTGGAATGCCGCACTTGTCGGCGGAATCCAAATGCTGACCTGTTTGCCGCGAAGATCGTTATTGTACGACGTGAATCTTTTTATTCATTAATGAAGAATATTTGAATCAGATCTCTGGAACCAAGAGATTTGAAACGTGCATGCGCGATTTGGCTGCGATGCATGATGGGAATCAACCCTAAATAAATGATTGAAAGGGGCAAAAATGCCGGAAAAAAAGCGCTCCGACGAAAAGGAATGGTCTGAAATCAGGGACGAAATCCTCAAAAAGGTTGTGGATTTTACAGACCAGCAGATTGAGAAGGTGAAGGCTTCCATCCACAAGAAAACAGAGCCAAAAGTCGATGAGTCGCACTCAGACAATTCGCCTTCTGAGAAAGAAAAAGAGATGGAAGCAGAAGGCGGACGTTCTGTTGATTCGAAGATAGAAGGCAAAAAGCATCATATTAAAAGTGCCTGACGAGCAGGTGGCAGCAAGCAGTTGCCTCGGCGTTGCCAGGGCTCACTCGAATCGGAATCAACATTCGGTCTGAATTTCTGTACGTTGTTTGATTGGCTTTGACAGAAGTTGCTGACACTATGGCAAAGCCAATCATTTCTGTCCTCTGTTTCCCACTCGCCAAAAAAAGATTCCAGGTTTTCGGAATATCTCGCGCTTTGCGAAGGTGTTGCCGCAAAAAGATTTACCTCTGTTTTTTTTATCTTGAGAGGAATGTTATGCTGCGGTGTAAATTTTTTCTGACGGCGTTGTAAAATTGAGTGCGGAGTTTGTGCTATGGAAATTACAATTCAAGTGACGGTGAATTCTCCATTGAAAAGAGTCTGGTCTGCATGGACAACACCGGGTGATATCGTCAAGTGGAATTTCGCGTCTGAGGACTGGTGTTGCCCTGAAGCCTCGATTCAGCTTGAGCCTGGTGGTCGGTTTTCCTATAGGATGGAAGCAAAAGACAAGTCATTTGGATTTGATTTCTGGGGCGAATTTACTGTGGTTGATTATTTGAAGAAGATTGAATTCCAGCTTGGCGATCAGCGTCAGGTCGCAGTTTGTTTCACTGAGACCAGTGAAGGAATTCTTGTGCAGGAGACCTTTCAAGCGGAAACTCAAAATTCAGCAGAGCTGCAGAGGCAAGGATGGCAGGCAATACTCAATAACTTCAAGGCCCATGTTGAATCTTCGCATTGAGAAATTAAAGAAGCTCAAAACCTTTTGCCTTACTGCGATTTGTTTTGGTTGCGCCATCTCGTCGGACTTACGCCGTGAGGGTAAATTCGAAGTTTTGTCGTTTAGAAGGTCATATTCCAACACTCATCTTATAAGAATTGGCCCAGAGAAGTTTCTCATGGTTGACTCCGGCAGCTATGAAGATGCACCTCTGTTGGAGAAAGACGTGCGTGAAAGAGACGTTGATCCTATATGGATCAAAGCCATCGTCTTGACCCACGGTCATTGGGATCATGCCGGCGGAGCGCGTTATTTTCAGGATAAATTTAAAACTCCCGTTTTGCTTGGGGCTCGGGATTCTCGCCTTTTGGAAAATGGCAAGTCAGACCCACTCTGCCCAACCAGTTTTATCGCAAAAGTGCGGCAGACCTGTGATCAGGAAAGATCCTTTCTTTCGCCCAAGGCAACAAAGTTAATCGATTCCA
>JBMSQQ010000181.1:0-2074 GCA_049423385.1 Silvanigrellaceae bacterium
CGGCATTGTCCCGACGAATCGATTCAAGATCTTTTTGATTCGGGCTTGATGCGAATGATGCAGCCCAAGATGTTCGGCGGATCTGAACTTGGGATGAGCGAGTGTTTGGACGTGGTTCTCGAAATCGCCAAAGTGTGCCCATCGACTGCCTGGGTCTTCACCAATCTGGCCTCACATGCCTGGACGATTGGTCAACTGGAATTGCAGGCCCAACAAGATGTTTGGGGCTCTGATCCGCGTGCTCTAGCAGCTACCGGACTCGCCTTTCCTTGCGGCAAGGCGACCTATGAGCGCGGTGGGTATCGAGTTAGCGGCCGATGGCCATTTGCCAGCGGTGTCGATGCGTCATCTTGGATGATCGTTGGATGCATGACAGATGCTGGTGATGGTTCAGCACCTCATCGTCGTTTTTTTCTTGTTCCCCAATCTGACTTCAAAAGCCTTGATAACTGGCATGCCTATGGATTAACAGGCAGTGGCAGTCATGATGTGGAAGTTGTCGACGCATTTGTACCAGAGCACCGAAGTGTGTCTGCTGAGATATTCGCTGCTGGCAAAGATTTGCCTGGCGGGAAAATCCACTCACATCCCATGTACTCAATGCCGACCTTTGTTTCGTTTGCGTATTTTTTGTGCATTGTTCCCTTAGGCGCTGCTAAGGGTGCCATCGAACAATTTGTAACGAGCATGCGTCACCGTGCGGGCACCTACACAGGCGCCAGAGTGTCAGAGCTTGCATCGGTACAAGCTCGCATCGCCGAGTCGTCTGCCTGCTTGGATTTTGCAGAAACCGTTTTGCGTCGAGACTGGCAGGAACTGGAAATGTCGACGGCAAGAGGAGAGTACCCTAGCCTGGAAACGAAATTGAAGTGGAAGCGTAACGTTGCCTTCGCTTCAGGTTTAATCGTCAAAAGCATTGATACGCTGATGCCCGCTGCAGGCGCTGCTGGGCTTTCTTCAAAACTTCCTTTGCAGAGACTGTTTCGTGATGTTCACGCAGCTTCCGCTCACATAGCCCTAACCTGGGATATTCAAGCAACTGCCTATGGTCAGAGCGCTCTAGGCATTCCCCCCCAATCAGGGCTTCTCTTGTGATTCTCTGAACGGCACTCTTTTGTCAACAGCCAGCGTTAACCTCTTATGAATCGTCAAGCTCTACTAGATTCCTGGGTTCATCACACCGCTGATTCCGCACCCTGCTCTGTGGCCGAAATGAATAGCCGGGTGGCGCGATTTGAGGAAATTCCCAGCAGTACAAAGGCTTTTGCCGACACGTATATCCCGGGTCATCAGCGAGTCTTGTACAGCGTCATCGGCTCTGGTGTCACTGACGACCCCAATTTCCATCCCAAAATCCGAGCCGCTGAAAATTTTCACATTGACTACATTGTGGCTCCTCGAGGATGTGGCGCTGCACTGCATTGGCATGAGAGCGAGGAAGTGTTTGTCGTGCAGGCGGGCCGATGGGAAGTGGATTGGGTGGACGGAGAAACTCAACAGTTGCATACCGTAGTTCTAAAAGAGCGTGACACCATCAGCGTTCCGCCCTTTGTCCACCGCGCATTCAGAAGCCTGGACGGTGAAACTGGCTTGCTGCTATCCATACTGGGCGGAAAGAACCCTGCGCCCGTGAAATGGCATCCCGATGTGGCCAAACGCGCTCAGGAACATGGTGTTGGATTTGACGCTGACGGCGTTGCTCATCAGTCTCTTGATTAAGTCTGAAGCTGAGTTGCTCAATGGTGCAAAGACACTTTGCTAAGCAGACCTCATAAAAGACGAAAACAAGCCCCAGAAAGAGGCTATTGGCGAGGCAAAAGAGATTGTTTATCTCACTCGCTCAGTTTTCAACTGGCTTGTTTTTGGTGGCTTCGTTCATTCGAACCATCAGTGCCCACGCATTCGCTTGAGGTGATGACCGGCTGTCAGCACTGCTCCGTCGGTTGCCAAAACAGCTCAGATACCCTCTCTTTGGGACGACAAGTTCGAAGTAACGTCCCTTTCTCTCCATAGCTTTCAAATGCGATTCTCGAGCCCGTTGCGAGGTGTGGCATGTTGCTTGCATTCATCTTGG
>JBMSQQ010000182.1:0-2070 GCA_049423385.1 Silvanigrellaceae bacterium
GACTATTTTTTGCGACTGCCTTATTCGGTTTTTTCAGCTGACCACCCTCAACCGCCAACACGCCATGAAACTTCAGGCCTGAAATCTTGTTTTTTTCGATCACCTTGTTGCGCAGCGCTTCACCACTCGGCCGACCATTCTGCAGTGCAGAACTTCCACAGCCGGGGTCCTGAGCGTCACTCACAAAAACGACCTGGGCAAATGAGCCATCCCGAAAAATCTTGCCTTTCTTGTCGTGAATCTGACTGAGCGCAGTCATGCCCGCTTCACAGCCGACGCCGTGGTGAGGATTCTGCAGCGCAACCGAAAGACAGCGTTGACCGTTCGAATTGACGGCACCCGGAGCAAACCATTCTTCAGCACACAACGGCTGTGGGTAGGCACCAATCTTGCCGCCATTGGTTCTATAAACGTCGAAAGCCGCCGACGAGACAAATGACAAGAAGCCAGGTTCAAATTGAATACCGGAGTATTTGTCAACATCCGGATGAACGTTGGAAAGATTCGATGGGTCTCCTGGCAGCGTCGTCATCACTGCAATCCGACTGTCGCCAAACCAATCGGTTCCAGCCAGTTTTTCAAATCCGGCCTTCACTTTGGCAAGGTCATTGCCCATCGAGGATGAGTCATCAAAAATGAACAGAACGTCGTTGGGAGTCGACTTCGGGCCATACTTGAAGTTTGCCGAGTTTTTTCCACCAACTCCCTCACCATTGGCTTGACTCCCCGTTCCACCAACTCCCTCACCGTTGGCTTGACTGCCCGTTCCATCGGCGCTGCCACCAACACCCTCGCCGCCCGCCTTCTTTTTGGTGTTGCCGCGAACGTTCGATGAACCAGTGAATTCGGGAGCGCTGCAAGCTGAAACAACAATCACAGCGAAAAGAAAGCCCGCAATCGTTTTCATGACCATGTTGAAACTCCGAAGCCGACGGACCAATGCAACTCATATGGCTTATCGGACAGCTCCAACCCAAATCTGAAGAAAATCCCGAACCCCTCGTTAGTTATGCCTTTTTAATAACCAGGA
This sequence comes from Silvanigrellaceae bacterium, assembly GCA_049423385.1. Lineage (GTDB taxonomy): Bacteria > Bdellovibrionota_B > Oligoflexia > Silvanigrellales > Silvanigrellaceae > RFOM01. The sequence continues at coordinate 1,031 of JBMSQQ010000182.1, forward strand.
TGTCCTTTTTGGACTTTTTATCGAGGCTTTTCTCGAACACAAATCCGCCCGCCTTGAAGCACTCTTTTGCGTTCGCTTTCTTCACCCAATCCAGGTTGCCAGTCGACGCACCGCAGGCGTTCATTCCGCCACAATCATGAGGTTTGGCACTCAAGAACTTGTTTTTGAAGACCTCGTTTGCAACCTTGATTTGTTCCTTGGTGACTGCACAGGATGCAGTTCCCTTGCAGGTGTTTGTGCCAAAACACTGCACACCATCCTTGGGAAGATGCTCATGCATGTTTGGAGCTGAGGCTTTGGATTCACCCGCTTCCGCCACGAGTGAACCGGACGAAATTCCGACAACGGCAGCAGACAACAACGCATTTTTGAGTGACATGACAAACCCTCACAGTGAAGAAGTCAAAATAAAAACCAGCCAAAACACCTGCCGAAAATAATTCCCGAACGGGCGCTTGTCCAGTTGACGAACACCTTCGGTTGCTTCAGCGAAAAGCAGAACGTATGCTTCTGTCTAACCATCCTTCAAATTCGGCCCTCTGGCGAATTTGACTTGACCAGCTGAACCGGGATTTTCAGTCATGAGCCGACTTGCACTGACACTGACCCAACTCGAATATCTCGTCGCGCTCGACCAATATCGGCATTTTGGAAAAGCCGCGAGAGCATGCCACGTTTCTCAACCAACGCTCAGCATGCAATTGCAGAAGCTCGAAGCCGAGTTGGGAGTCGTGATGTTTGATCGCAGCTTGCAACCGCTGTTGCCGACAACCGAGGGTGAACCCCTCATTGCCCAGGCGCGCATCGTACTCTCTGAAGCACGGCGGCTTGCCAGCCTGAGCAAGGAGGATCAAAAGGAAATCAAGGGTGAACTGCGTCTTGGGGTCATACCCACCATTGCGCCTTATTTGATTCCCTTGTTCGTGGAACACATGGCAACAACATATCCCAAATTGAATTTGCTGATCGACGAACTGCAGACAGATCAGATTCTTGCGGCACTGGAACAGGAGCGCATCGACGTGGGGTTGCTCGCAACC
>JBMSQQ010000183.1:0-2053 GCA_049423385.1 Silvanigrellaceae bacterium
ATGGTGGTGTTCCCGCGGTTTCGGTCAGCTTGGTTGATTGCATCAAGACGGCGATGTCTGTCGCGCAGTCTGCAGGAATGACTCTGGCTCCAGAAACCGATGAAAAGGTTTTTCAGTTTATGTTGGCGCGTCTCAAGGCTCTCTGGAAAGGTTCTTATGCCCCAGGAGCAGTTGAGGCTGTTTGTGCCCGGCTCGGAACCCAGACGATTTCGGCGTCATTGGATTGGGTACGCGCGACAAGTCGTGCACTGGTGCGCAACGGCGATGAGTCGGCGCCACTTGTGCTGGCGATGGTTCCATACAAGCGCTGTAGGACCCTGACGGAAGATCTTCTCAAGAGCGGCGAGAGCCCAGCCATCGAAACGAGTCATTTTGTTGAAGACGAAGAAAAGACTCTGTTTCAAGCACTCGAAAGAGCGGAGGCAGATGGCCATGATCTTTTGCAGCGCAATGAATGCGAACGTTATTTGAATGTGCTGGCAGACCTTCGTCATCCGATGGCAAATTTCTTCGATCGGGTTCTTGTCAATGCACCCGATTTCAAGATCAAGCAGAATCGTTTGGCACTGTTGCTTCGCGTCAGGCGACTTTACGACACGGTGGCGGATTTCTCTCTCGTGCAGGTAGCGGGGCATGGCTGATTGGGATTTTGAAGTTTTTGGTCGAAAGGATCTCGATTTCTCGCAGGAGCCGATCGCGTTGACGATTGGCAATTTCGATGGAGTTCATCTTGGCCATCGACATGTCATTCGAACGCTTCAAGATTTTTCGGCTGGCCTTCCTACGCTTGCTTTGACATTTGATCCTCACCCGTCGAGTGTCCTTTCGCCCCAGAATCACAAGCAAGTCATCGAGCCGCTGACAGAGCGTGTGGAGAGACTGCTGGCGTTGGGCATCGAAATTGTTGTTGTCCAGAAATTCACCGAAAAATTCGCCGGATTGTCGGCCGACGATTTCGTTAATGAATATTTACTCAAGGAATTCCGCGTCAAGCGTGCCGTTATCGGTTTTGATTTTTGTTATGGAGCGTACCGGCGTGGCGACTGGAAGCATTTTGAGGAAGCCTCGCATCGCAACGGTTTTGCCGCCCGCAGGGCAGATCCGTTTGTGATTGATGGCGCGCCTGTATCCTCTTCGCGGATCCGGCAGGCAGTGCAGGCGGTTGATTTCAGTCTTGCCGAGCGGCTTCTCGGACAGCCGTTCGCTCTTTCCGGCGTTGTCGTCAAAGGCGATCAACGGGGTCGTGAACTGGGTTATCCCACTGCAAATCTGGGGATAGAAAGTGGTTCGCGATTGCTTCCGCCATTTGGAGTTTACGCCGTTGAGGTCATTCTTCCTGGAGAAGAACATTGTCGATATGGAGTCATGAATTGTGGAGTACGGCCCACGATCGCATCCGGCTTGAAGCTTCAAATTGAAACCCACATCCTTGATTTTTCGGACGATCTTTACGGGAAAAAATTATTCTTTCGCTTGAAAAAATTCATCCGAACGGAAATGAAGTTCTCCGGCCTGGAACAATTGAAGTCCCAGATTGCAAGTGACACGAACGAAGCTCGCATTTTTTTTGGGGTCTAGAAAAATGCCAACTGTTCAATTGGTTTTGGTGAGACATGCAGAGGCTGCGGATGGATCGTTGTTTGGTGACGATTCCCAGCGGGAACTGACGCAGCGCGGACAACGGGAAGCCGCGTTTTTGTGTCGAACGCGGCGGATGATGTCTGTTCCGACACCGGATGTTGTTTTCACGAGTGGATATGAAAGAGCTGAACAGACTCTTGAGCGCGCGCTGGAGGGCTTGTCGCTGAGGATCGTCCGCGATATCAATTTTTCTCCTGAGGGATCGTATCGCAAGGCATGGGAAATGATTCTCGATGAATCGCGTCGACCTTTGAAAGAAGAAGATCGGCTCAAGTGTATTTGGGTCGTGGGTCACAACCCGAATATTGAGCGTCTTTTGAGTCTGGTTTCCCCCGAGGTTTCTGCGGTTTTGAGGCCTTTCCGCAAGGCATCTCTTGCCTGGTTGAAGCTCAGGGATGTCGAATCGCATCAT